>NZ_JWMB01000038.1:0-32300 GCF_000812445.1 Cupriavidus sp. SHE
GATTCCTGTCGGCGGGACCATAATGAAGTTCACCGCTGTCCTCTGAAGTTCTCCAACCTAAGTAAATACAGCCATTTCCAGCGTTTCGACGTTCGCGAAAGTTCGCTGTCTGCCGTTGGCATCCGTCACTTTTTGGGGCATCCTTTGGGGCATTCTCTGATGCCCCGATTATCGGTGCCCCTACGCGATGCCCCGTACGGTCGAACCTCTCACCGACACCAAAATCCGCAACGCTAAGCCACGCGAGCGCTCCTATAAGCTGTTCGATGGGGGCGGCCTCTATCTTGAGGTGATGGCCGACGGCCGCAAGCTCTGGCGCTTCAAATACGTCCGGCCGTCCGGCGCTGAGAATCGACTTGGCTTCGGCACATACCCCGGCGTGACACTGGCCCAGGCGCGCGCGCAGCGCGATGCGGCCAGGTCGCACGTCGCCGACGGCAAGGATCCGGGTGCGGTCAAACAGGACCAGCGCCGGGCGGCCAAGATCGCCGCTGGCAATTCTTTCGAGGCGGTCGCCCGAGACTGGCATGCCACCCAGAAGGAAAGTTGGAGCGAGGTCTATGCCGGCAAGGTGATCGCCTCGCTCGAGAACGACGTCTTTCCAGTGATGGGTAGCACGCCGATCGCGGACATCCGCGCGCCGGCCATCCTGGACATGCTCAAGAAGATTGAGGCCCGCGGCGTGCGTGAAACTACCAAGCGGGTGCTACAGCGCATGCGCGCGGTGTTCCAGTACGGCATCGTCTACGGCCTGTGCGATCGAAACCCGGCCACTGACATCGATAGCGATGTCGTGCTCAAGGCGGCACCGGTACAGCATATGGCGCGGGTGACGCTGGGCGAAATGCCCCAGCTGCTGCGCGACATCGACGCCTACGAGGGCGACAAGGTGACGCGCTTGGCGCTGCAGCTGATGACGCTGACGTTCGTGCGCACGACGGAAATGATCCAGGCACAGTGGTGCGAGATCGACGAGAAGAAGGGCGAATGGCTAGTGCCGGCCGAACGGATGAAGATGCGCGACCCGCATGTGGTGCCGCTATCGAAGCAGGCCGTGGCCGTGCTGAAGGAGCTGCGCGAGATCAATGGGCACCGCGACTACATTTTCTACAGCCCGCGCGGAAAGACAGGTCACATCAGCAATAACACGATGCTCTATGCGCTGTACCGCATGGGGTACCACTCGCGCATGACCGGGCACGGGTTCCGTGGCCTGGCGTCGACGGCGTTGAACGAGCTGGGCTTCCGGCCTGACGTCATTGAGCGCCAGCTGGCGCACGTGGAGAGGAACAAAGTGCGCGCGGCGTACAACCACGCACAGTATCTGCCCGAGCGCCGGCAGATGATGCAGGCGTGGGCAAACTGGCTCGAAACCACGGCTCTGAAGGCCTGATTAGTTACATTCGGTTGGGTTATGCCCCCATCTAGTATGAAAACATTGTTTTTCCGTCAAATTTGACGGAAACTACGGTTTTCGAATAGTTGGTGTTAGGGGAAAGGCGTGCTACTCGCATTCGGCCTCAAGAATTTTTTCTCCTTCAAGGAAGGCGTTGACATTTCATTTCGATTGGGTGCTAACGTGCCTAAGTCGATATCACAAGGAAAAGATTTTGCTCCGGTTCTATGTTTCAAAGGGGCCAATGGTGCGGGAAAAACTCATTTGATAAGAGGCGTCTCCTTCTTGACCGATTTTTGTACTAAATCGTTCAGTTGGGATCCGGAGGCTAATATCCTCGTTGAGAATTATTACCGCAACGGAATGGATAGCGAATTCTACGTCGAGTTTTATCATGACAAAGCTGAATATCGCTACGAACTTACCGTTAACCGGACGCACGTGGTTCGGGAAGTGATCTACCGAACGCTAAAGAAGAAGACAAGGTTGATCGAGCGAGTCGGGAACGAAATCGTCTACGCAACAAAGCCGTTGGAGGAATTAAAGAAACTTCGGTTGAGAAAAAATGTTTCTATTATTTCCCTAGCAAACCAATATCAGTCACCTGGACTCGAGTCGGTTTATAAATTCTTCTCGCTCATTGCGACGAACGTGAATTGGGCTGGCCTCCGAGATCAATGGGTAACTATCGAAAATGCTGCTGCGTTGATGAAAGAGCAACCAACCTTTCTGAAATTTGCTGCGGATTTTATTAGAAAGTGTGATATTGGAATTTCTAATATTCTAATTCACGAAATCGAAGACAAGGAAGGAGATAAAACTCCATTTCCGATCTTTGTGCACAAGGTTGGAGGCAAAGACGAAGCAGTCATCGACGAGTTCGAGTCAAGTGGAACAAAAGCTCTCTTTCGATTCCTTGGGATCTATAAGCTTATGCTTGATACGGGCGGCGTGCTTGCGCTGGATGAGTTTGATATAAACTTGCACCCGCATATTCTTCCAAAGCTCGTAAACTTGTTTCTCGATCCGAAGATCAACAAAAATGATGCGCAATTACTTTTTACAACGCATGATGGGAAAATTCTCGACTTGCTTGGAAAGTATAGAACTTATTTGGTAGCGAAAGAAGATAACGAGAGTTTCGCCTATCGGCTTGATGAAGTGGGTGGAGATATCATTAGAAATGATCGCCCCCTCTTTCCGGTGTATGACGAAGGGAAGATCGGGGGGGTTCCGCGACTATGAGTGGATTCGGCAGCAAACGTAAAGAGAGATTTTTGGGTGCACTGCCGAGTGCGAGCTTAGAAGGAGATGGGGACTTACTGACAGAGAAGTGCAAGTTTAATTTTGCTTATTTTACTGTGCAATCTGCTGGTCAGAATTTTGATGATTGGGAAGGCGATGATTTGTGTAAGCTATTTCATTGTCTTAAAGAATATTCAAAATTTACCCTCGATCATTGGTCAAGAGAGGGGGTTTTGAAGATCTATAGGGATTTCCCGAAGAACTCCGAGTTTACCCACCCGCCTTATATCCCTCACGAAGTCTGGTGGGGCCGGTTTCGGTTGGCGTCTGCAGTTCGTTTGGCGGGATTTGTTGTGCCCGGAGCATTTCATGGGAAGGAACATCCGAAGACGAAGCGGTTATTTGACTGCAATACGTTTTACGTCACGTTTTTGGATGCGAATCATCTTTTCTATAAGACCGAGAAAAAGTAGCTCGTGAGTGGGGCGGCGGTATTCCCAAGCCACCGCCGCGCTTTCTTCGCTCTTGTGCGTCAGAGCGATCTGATGGCCGACACGACGTCGATACAGGTTGCGGCTGACCAACCATGCGAAGTCTTCATTCCCCCGGCAATCCGTAAAAAGGAAGTAGTTCGGCTTTCCATCATGTCCTCCCTGCTCTACCTGTGAAGCGCATATTCTCGCTTTACCTGTGTGGCAGGTATCGCGGTGTGAATGGCTCCGGCCGCTTCGTCTTCGCGACGTCGAGCGGATGCTTCGGGCTGCCGTCCTGGTTCAGGCTAAGGTGGTAGAGCAGGTTGCCTAGCCTAGACATGCGCACGATCCGCAGCACCTCTTCCGCCTGCGCTGGCGCCGCCTTGTGCGCGCCCCAGGCGCAGATCACCATATTAAGCCCCGCATCGGCGGGGCTTTTTGTTGCCTATCAACGGTAAAACGCGCTCGTTTTGCCGTGGCGCCGTTGAAGAGGATGTGGCGTTCTTTCGTCATGCTAGGATTCTTGCCCCAGACAAAGGGGGGAGCTGACGTGAGTAGGATGCTTGAATTGATGGTGGGTGCTGAAGATTTAAAGGATCTTCCTCGGGAACTGCAATTGGACGCTATGCGTCATTGGTTCTTTGAGCACTACGAAGATCCCGCTGAGCGCACACCGTACGAGAGTCGGGAGGGGGGCTACATCTGGATTTATGGCGGACCGCATGATGCAAGAGAGGTATTGCAGGAAGAATTCGCAGATGTTGTTCCGAGTGACGTGATCGAGGAGCTTGTCGACGAGCTTGAAGGTGAGTGCTACGAGTGGGCGCCACGGGAGCAACCTGGTGATTACGAAGACTTCTATCTGGAAGAATTTCGGACGGTTGACCACCATAGCAGCTTTATCGAAGGTATCAGCCAGATCGAAGCGCTGATGAAATCCGGGTACGACAAGGCGGTAGAGGATATGTACCTGCGAATGCTCTACGCCGCAGTTGTGACTCTGATGGAGACCTACCTCGGCGGCGCTTTTGTGTCCGCCCTTAAGGGAAATGCGAAGGCGCTCCGCCGATACGTTGAGTCGACACCGGAATACAAGAAAGAATCGCTCCCCTTGGCGACGATCTTTGAGGCAATGGATGGCCTCGAGCAAAGAGTCTTACGTCATCTGGCTGACGTCCTCTGGCATAACCTTGCAAAGGTTCGCCTGATGTACAAAGACTGCTTTGCGGTTGAGTTTCCTGAGTGTGCCGGAATTTTTGCGGCTATCCTGAAGCGGCACGACATCGTCCATAGAAATGGCAAGGACAAGGACGGCAATTCCGTAGATATCGAAGTTGAGGATCTGAAGACGCTAATAAGCGATGTCAAGGATCTGGTGGAAGCGGTCCAGGCCGGAATGGCCGAGTTTGAGCCGCCTTTCTAGTGCGATCGGATTGACGTGCGAGACCAAGCCGAAGCTGTTGTACTCGCGACGGATCATTGGCCGACCTCGCCATTGTTATTCGCTGCACATTCTGCGGTGATTGGCGAGCTATTCGCCGCAAGAACCATGGGCTGGCTTGCTATACTCGATTCGACCGACTTGTCCTGGCCAGGCTGCTGCAAAAAGGTAGTCTGCGTATCCCCGGTGTGAGCTTCCAACCGCTTACCGGGAGACCCAGGGGCCAAGTCGGTTTTTGTTTTCTGGCGCGGCGCCACAGAGTGATCTGCGGCCGGCGCCGCGTAGACGCTTGCCGCGGTAAAGACGACACCTGCGACGGCGGTGATGATCAGTGCAGTGGTGCAGTCCATCAGTGCTTCCCGCGCGTGGCTTCGATTTGCTCGTCCACCCACTGCAGCACTTCTTCCTCGACCCAGCCGCTGGCGCGGCCGAGCTTGATCGGAGAGGGAAATGTGTGGTCCTTGATGCGGCCGTAGATGGCCGTCTTGCCCAGGCCTACGCGCTCGCAGACCTCAGGAAGCCGGATGATCCGGCGTTGCGGTTGGGTGTTCATGCGAAGTGCTTCCCGTGAAGTTCGTCGAGTTTGTCGACCTGGTCGCCGGTGAGCTTCGTCACCTCGCCGGCGTGCATGCGGTTGGCCAGCGAGCGCACGAAGCCCTGTTCCCAGTCGGTCTGGTCCTTGCGGAGTTGCGCGGCCATCCATTTGGCCTGGCGGTGCATGGCGTAGAGGCAGACCGCCGCAAAAAGTAGCCACGCTCCGGTCGTGATAGGCAGGGCGGAGTAGCACGTCATCGCGTGCCCTCCGTGCCAAGTGCGGTGCGCGCGATGCCGCGCAGTTCATCGCGGTGCATCTCGATCTGATTGCCGTCGCGATCCTGCATGTTGGCGATGCCCGTCAGGGCGGCGGTGAGCGTGGCGATCTTGGCGGACTGGTCGTCGCGTGCGCCGTGCAGGAACGCGCGCATGGCGTACTCGGCGGCTAGCTTCTTGTCGGCGCGGCGACCGTACAGCATGGCGGCAATGGCGCCGACATGCACGGGATCTCCGTCGCACATCGCTTCGCCGAGCAGCTTCGCGAGCAGCTCCGTGGAGTACTCGCGCGGGTCGTCCCAGCCATGTACGGGGATGCGAGCGAAGCGCGACTTCATTGCGTTGGCGAAACGGTCGACGGCCAGATCGTTTTCGCTTGTGCGCCGTGGTGCTTTCTTCCAGGGTTGAGACGTGGCGGCGAGGCGTTTGGCCTGCTCTTCGGGGAGTCGAGCTGCAACGCTGTCGATGGATGCGGCGCGCGGCGTGCGAAGTTTTGTCATGGGAGTCTCCTGGTGGTATCGCTTAGCGGTGGTCATGCTTCGACCGGCGCACCTTGCGCGCGCATGAGTTCCTTGTTGATCGCGTGGGCGGCGTTGAACGTATCGAGGCGCACGCGACAGACGGCCTCCTCGATAGCTGGTGCAGCGGCGCGGAGCGTCATTGCCTCCAGCTCGAGCACCGTGACCCTGCCGGTGATCTGGCTGCGGTCGAAAACCGCAGACATGGCGCGCTTGGCGGAGCGCAGCTGCACCGTGTAGTCGGCGATGTCCTGTGCGGCCATGGCGAAGGAGGCAAGCTCCAGCGTGCGCATCAGGCGGTTGTAGGCGGTATCGGTCGGTGCGCTGATGAAGCTGGCCAGGTCGGCGTAATACGTGAGCTCGACGTGCTGTCGGTTCTGGGTCGTCATGGGGATGGCGATGGGCCGCTGCTGATAGTGGCTGCGCTTTCTCATACCGATTCCCCCAGAAACTCGGCCTCGCCAATCACACGATCGAGCAGGTCGAACACGCGGAAGAAATCGCAAGTCACCTCTACCGCGTGGTCGACGTCGCGTAAGGCGATACCGTTCTCCGGGCCCAGATGCGGCAACTGTGGGTCGCACAGGTACACAAGGACGCCGCCACGATCGGCGAGCCGGTCGGCATCTGCGCGATCGCGGATTGTGGTCACCACGACTTGGTGGTCAGCGAGTTCGTCAACCAGGTCGTCGGTAATGAGGGTGGTGGAGGTGAAGGCGTGTGTTTGGGTCAGGTAGTCGGCGACGACATCCTGGCCAACGCCGGCGCGGCCGGCGAGTCCGATCAGCATGGCTATCTCCTCAGTCGAGGTCGTTTGCTTGGAGGCGCTTCAGGTCGATCGCCGGACGTCGTTGGCGGTCTCGCTGGTGGTTTGCGGCGCGCTGGGCCTTGAGTCGCATTGCAATCAGGCGGATCAGGGCTTTGCGGATCGCCGGCTTCTTGACCTCCTCCTCCGCGATGCCGCTTCCCTGGATGCGCAGAAACTCTGCGACCAGTGCGGCATGGGAGAAGGGGCGGTGACTCATGCGCGGGTGACAGCCACAGACCGGGCGCCGCGATCGAAGCCGTCTTCGATCGCATCCCACGAGCTGCGGTAGAGGCCGAAGTAGGTGCGGTGGCCGTCGATGGTGATGCGGAAGGCGATCATTGTGGCGTCCTCCGCGATGTGTTCTTCGGTGGCAGGAGGTTGGAGACTGGGCGGGCCTCTGCCCATTCCTCTATCTCGCGTACGAGCCACGCCACGCGGCGGCTTGAAGCCGCGCGCGGCTTCGGAAACGGCTCTTCGCGTACGAGTTTCTGTACACTGGTTTCCGAGAGCGCGACGATGGATGCGACCGTCGGGAGGTCGACATAGAGCGGGCGCATCATTGTTCGGTCTCCATGGCTCGGCGGACGCTCGCATCCTCGCGCGCACGTTCCATTTCAACGTAGGCCCAGCAGAACGCTTCGAGCGCTTTTTGCGCGATCGATGTCGATGTGGGGTTCCATTCCCATTCGTTGATGCCGGCGTCCGTTATCCGGATCTGGGCGCCTTTGGCCTGTGTCCACATCGGAGCGAAATTGTGTTCGTCCCATGCGGGGATCAGCTCGAAATCGATGCGGATTTCTGCTTCGATGCTCAGCCCGATCGGGCTAGCAAAGGCGGCAGCCTCGCGGGCGCAGAAATGCCTGGGGCGTGCCTCGCGTGCGCGGACGACGTCGGAATCATGATCTTCGCTGAAGCGGAAGGCGATCCCTTGGCGGAGGGATGGGGCGGGTCCACATTCGAGGTAGGCATTAAGGCTGTCGCGCTTCGTTCCAAAATCGTCGATCACGACGAAGCAGTTGGGGCGGGCCTTTCCTCGCAGGTTGAATTCGAGGTGCATGGCTGGCCTCACGCATGTCGAGCCGACGCAGGGGCATCGGCTTGCGAGTCGAGCTCAGCGGCGCAGGCGTGGACAACGAAGACCGCCGCCACTAGGGCGAAGTAGGTAATCCAGCCTTTGACCCGTATGAATTTGTTCACGATGATCCCCATGCTGACGCAAGGTTGCGTCGATGAGGCGATACTAGCAATGCTGTTTATCAAACTCAACAGCAACGCTGTTTGTACTTGATTGATTGTTTAAATAGCGATGCTTGTTGTGATAGCTTTGGGCGAAAAAAAACCGCGCAAAGCGGGCTATGACTATGTGGCGCGGCGCTATCAGTCGGGGTACCAGGACGATCTCTTTACGATGCCGGCAACGAAGTGCAGGCGCTCGATCTGTTCTTGTGGGATGCGCAGCATCCCGTGCTTCTCGTTCACCGACGAGAGGTGAACGATGCCATCGCGTACGTAGGCGAGTTCTTTGACCATCACGCGTCCGTCCTGCGACTTCACCAGCACCTCGTCTCCATTCTGGATCTGCGTTCCGGGTTCCACGACCACGAACTCATTGTGTTTGACGCGAGGCCGCATGGATTCGCCGTTGCAGCGAAGCGCATACGCATCCGGATCCCTTGTGGGGAAAGCTACGTAGCCGTCGCCATGCCCAACTGGGTATTCCACGTCCACAAAGTGTCCGTTGTCTCCTAACTGCGCCATGCCTCTCACTGGAATCTTGCGGAACGAGTTCTGGGGGATGGGGAAGACGTCGAAGGGCAGGCTAGGTTCATCCAGCTCAGGCTCGATCGCGCCGCTAAGCTTCGAATCTCCCGTGCCATTAATAAGCCACTTCGGGCTATAGCTGAACGCTTCCTGCAGTTTCACTGCATGGTGGAGAGGCAGTTTTGGGGCTCCAGCTTCCAGCCAGGATCGAACGACCGCAGGCTCTACCGCCAGCAGCGACGCCAATCCGGGAACGTCGAGGCGCTGCTCTGCCATAACCAAGCTCAGACGCTGGTCCGATGTGGTTGTGGCCGTTGCCGCGGCGGGTGGATCGGGAATGCGCTCACGCATGGCCGCTGAGGCTCGGCGAATCTCTTCTGCAAGGCGTGGGCTTATGGCCTCGACGCTCACGCCCAGCCCGCGCGCGAAGTTCGTGGCTGCTTTGATGTTCAAGGGGCGCCGGCCATTGAGGTACTGCCACACCATCGACTGACGACCGATGTCGAAGCGGACCCCGAATTCCTCCTGGCTCATCTTGCCTTTGTGCAGTGCATAAAGGGTCTTCAGACGCTCTGCGTCATCGATTTGCCACGGTTCGAGAGTGGTCGAAGGTCGATTCATGGGCGCGAGTGTAGCAATGCTATTTATTCGATCAACCAGCAAAGCTGTTGACTTTGTCATAAGCGATGCTAGTATTTTGCTTTATGAAGCTCACCGAATACCTCGACACGACAAAGACCAGTCAGGCTGCCTTTGCAAAGCAGCTGGGGGTCTCGCAAGGACTCGTTCATCAGTGGCTCTCTGGCAAGCGACCAGTCGCAGCGGAACAGTGCCCGGCCATCGAGCGGATTACGCACGGTGCTGTCACTTGCGAAGAGTTGAACGACAAGGTTGATTGGGGGTACTTGCGCCGAACGGGCCTTCGAATGGCAGGGCGCGGAGACCGGGCTTCCGGTCCTTGAGTTTCTCGTAGCACTTCCTCAGACGAGGGGCATTTCGCCGCCTCTCGATCGGCGTCATACGGCGAAGAAATTTCGGCTTGGGTTGGAACATGTTTTCTCCCTGAGCTCGCGGTCAAGTCGCCGCGTTTGAGACGAAGCATATATGGCTGTGACGTGCAGACAACACGGCCAAATTCCGGGGGTTTACCGTGGTTTCTGTGAAAACCGATAACGATATCAATCAGCACGAGGCCCTTTACAGCCTCGCGAGCCGATATCCGGGTTCGATTGAAGGGCTGGCTCACGCCATGAGTCGACGCCTTGGACGGCAAATGTATCCCAACGTCCTGCGAAACAAGCTGCGGCCAGGAATCGAAACGCACCACCTCAATTTCGAGGAGTACTCCTTGATCCTGGAGTTGTGCGAGGAGGCTAAGCTCGATGGGTGGCATATCCCATTGAGGGCGCTCTGCTGGCGCCACGGGATGGTTGCCATCTCTACCCCGCAAGTTGAGGGAGCGTCCGCCAGCGTGGCTGCTGCCATGCGTCAGGCCGGCGAAGCCGCGCGTGAGTTCGGGGAAATGATGGCGGAGTTTGCGCAGGCCGCTGCAGACGGCAAGATCACGCGCAGCGAGGCTGATCGTGTGCTACCGGAGATCCAACACGTCTTAACCATGGTGACGATGCTTCGGGAGTCAGTCGAAGCCGTTGCGGTTCCAGACGATCCGTCCCTCCGCAGCTCGGTTCCCGTATGACCCGAGTCAATCTGCTGCCCGGTGCCGCTCTCGCGGTACCGGTGGGCCGCGTACGCCAAAAACTCGTCCTGCGCCCGCGCAAGCCGCTCACCCAGCGAGAACTGAAGTCGGTCTTTGATCGCGTCAAGAAACGCGTCCTCAAGGGCGGCGAGCCGTTCGGCGTGTTCGCGATCAAGCATGGGCATGGCCGTGTCTTCCGCTTGATCAGTGTGAAGGACGCCAACTTCACGGCGCAGTTGCGCGTCGACAAGGCCCTACAGCACATGGTCGGAACCTATGACGGCGGTGCCAACCTAGGCGATGTCTGGGAGGACCTCTGTGCATTTGACCGCTCGCCGGCTGCCTGACGATGGAGAACCGCTTCCGCTCTGGCATGTCCTGTTGCAAGTCGGCGCGCGAGGCGATTGGCATGTCATGTGCGCAGCCGTATCGGCTCTGTTGCGCCTGGCATGTTGCTAGCGGCGTAGCCAGAGAGAAGGGCCTTCGCGGCCTGACAGCTTTTGCCAGCCACCTACTTGGCTTTTGGCCGTTGAGCGACGTGTTCTGGGTGTTCCAGGCGGCGGGCCAGATGTCGGCGCTCGCTCTTGTCTGCCAGGAGCGCTGGAAGCAAATGCCTGATGACGCTGCGCGGGCGGCATATCGCGCTGAGATCTCGGCCGCGACGCAGGTCTACCGCTGCGAGGCTGGGCCGCTGAATCCGGCTGCCTTCCTTTCCACCTTTGATGTTCTCTGTGAGGCCGCCAGTGTGCGGCCATAGCTCTATGGACCTACCAATTCAATCGATCGAATCGCTTCGCAAGGCGGGGCGAACAGCTGCCGAGGGCGGCGAGAAGCGTGAGGCCAATCCGTTCCCGGCCTTCGGCAGCCATTTCCGCCAGTGGGAGCATGGTCACGTGTGGGCGGCGATGGAACCCGTCAAGGCTGAGCAGGAGGGAGTCTGATGGCGGCATATCGAATCAACGATGCCGAGCTCGACGCGCTGCTGGGAGAGGGCTCGGACTTGTTCCACCTGTACGTCGGCGCGTTGCGACCTCGCATGGACTTCAAGACCGGCATCGTAGGGCGTCGCGTGCGGATCTCCTACCAGGCGCTGAAGGAATGGACGGAGCGCGCTGGGCGGTCTGGGGTGCGCTTCCTGGCCCACGATAAGTCCAAGCTGCAGCGCATGCTGGCACGCCTGCAGCAGCTCGGCCTGCTGCGGAAGATGGGTGGCCCGTTTGACCTGGTGTTTGTTTGCCCGCTCGCCGATAGGGATAACTGCGACCAAAAACAGGCCGATACAGAGTCGATACGGATATCCACAGCCGACGAATCCAAGCAGGGCAAGGGCTCGCGGCCCATTCGGCGTACTGCGAAAAACGCGGAAGCCGCCACACATCAGGAGTCCGGTAAAACCTTAAAACCTACTCCCCCTACCCCCTCAGGCGTGCGGCCCGAGGAAGGTGGGTATATCGACCCTCCAGCGCCTGCGGCACTGGAGGCTGCTAACACCAAAATCGACGAAACACCGATCGACCCCAACGGGCAGCAGTTCTCAGAGCAACGCCACGAGAACGTGAACGTCGGTGGGAAGCGGCCTGCGGCCGGGCGATCAGATGAGGGGGCAAAGCCGGGGGTCACGTGGGAGCCTCATCTCGACTGGCCGACGGGCATCACGCAGCAGCAGCGGGCCTACATCGCACGAAGGATGGCTGGTCTGAGCGAAACGCTCGCGCAGCGTGTTTTGGACGAATGGCATGGCGCTACGCAGGCCGGTACCGCTAAGAAGCCGTGGCCGTACCTCAGCGGATTGGTGCGGAATGTGCAAAAGCAGGGTGAGGCGTGGCAGACGGTCTATGCCGACCAAGTTGCCGAGGCCCGTGCGGTCGAGCGTCGACGAATGGCGGAACAGCAGGAGCGCGAACTTGCGCACGCAGCCCGAATCAAGGCGGAAGTCGCGACCGGCGGTGGTGGTTTGTCAGGGCCGACATCGAGGCGAGGCGACTTGGTCAAGTTCCAACTGCAGAGTGTGGCTGCCTCGCAGGCCAAGCGTGAAAGGCGGCGCAAGTGAACGCGGCCGATCAAGGCGCCGAGCGCGCGTACGGCGAAGCGGTAGAGCAGCTGCAGCTTCGCGCAGCGGGACGTGATACCTGGTCATCGCGCGCTGCGTTTTGGACTGCGGTGCGATACGGTGTGGGTGAGATCCGGCCGGGCACTTGGGTTACGGCGGCCGATCGATGGACGCGGCTGTGGGACGTCGCTCGGCATGAACACCTGCCGCCGATCCCTGGCATCCCTGAATCGGAAAACTTGCCGGCAACGGCCTCGGTGGCCGAGCGCGGTATTGCGTCGGTCCGGGCCATCGTCGGGAAACGGAGGTGATCATGGCTGGTGGCGATTCGCATGAGTGGGTGAGGGCGAGGCTCAATTCATGGGCAGCATGGCTGCACAAGGGCAATGGCGGGCGGGGCTATGGCGAAAGCAGTCTGACGATCGATGAGGCGCGCACGGTTCCGGTTCGACCGTTCGTGGCGACGTTCGAGGATGAGTGCGAGCGCACGAACAAGGCCGTGCTGAGGTTGCCAGTGGATATGCGCAAGGTGGCCATGGGGTTCTATGTCGACCAATTGCCGGCGCGTCAGGTTGCGGTGCGGCTGAAGGTAAGTGAGCGGCAGGCGTATCACATGCGAAAGACGCTGCACGTGATGGTCAAATATTGCCTTGAGAATCAGAACGTTAAACACCCCCCTTGGCACCTGCTATTGAAATCCGTGCAGTGAATCATTACATTTCAGCTACGCTGTGGTTTTAGTGCGTGCAGCAAAAAGCCCGATCCGGTTCTTACTTGGTCGGGCTTTTTTCTTTCCTGGCGGGTGGTCGACGGGCTACTGCCAGGAGTGGGACGCGTGCTTGACCCGCTGTCGATGGCAGACCGAGGCCTGCCCGCAGTCGTACCGATGCGCGGTGACGACAAGAGTCGGAGAGACGGGCGCCGCAACGCCGCCGGACTACGTAACCGGCAACCCGAATTGCAGTTGTCTCCTTGGCCCGTTCACGGGCTTTGCTAAGGGCCTGACCACACCCGCTGGTCAGGCCCTTTCTTTTTGGATCCCAAAGATGCCGAAGAAAGCGCCGCGCCCGTGCCGCCGCCCTGGTTGTCCCAAGCACGCGACGGGTGCTTCCGCGTACTGCGCTGAGCATTCGGAGTTGAAGCGCATCGAGTTCGAGTCGCGGCGCGGCAGCTCGGCTGCCCGTGGCTACGGCGGGAAGTGGCAGCGCGAGCGCGCGGCCTATCTCAAGGCGAATCCCGTTTGCGTCGAGCATCGGAGCGTTGGCCGCGTAGTGCTCGCCACGGTGGTCGACCACATCGTGCCGCACAAAGGCGATCAGCGCCTGTTCTGGTCGCGGTCGAACTGGCAGCCGCTGTGCAAAGCGTGTCACGACGCGAAGACCGCGCGCGAGGATGGTGGCTTCGGCAACTCGCGCCGGTGAGTTGGGCGCGGCGCACGCCGCCCGGTAGGGGGGGTGGGTCAATCCCTGGTGATCGATCCGGCCTAGACCGCGCTTCAGGTGGATTTTTTAGACGGGTATTTTTTGATAGGGGGGGGTTAAACCAATCACCCCATAGAGAGCGAAGAGACGGGTCGGTGATCGTTTTCGCTCGCTCGCATTGATGGAGGCGCCTATGGGCCCGCAGGACAACGATACGGCGGTCGATCGAGACGACATGCCGGAACCATCATCGAGGGGTGGTGGAAAAGAAATCAAGTCGCCGCCTGTGCCGCCCGGTGCGCAGCTCGACGCGCGCGAGCGCAAGGTGTGGGACTACATCTGCCGCGTGCTCCGTGATGCCGGTATGCCGCACCTCACGGCGGGCCTGGCTATCACGGTGGTCTGCCGCACCTTCATCAGGTGGGTCGACGCGGAGATCCGCTTGCGTGATCTCGAAAAGACGACCGGCACGTACTTCGTCACAACGCCAAACGGCCACCAGCAGCCGCACCAGATGTTCTACGTGGCAGCTGGGCATAAGAAGGAACTACTCCAATGGCTTCCCGAGAGTTGCCTGACGCTGCCGGCGACGGTCACGACGCGGGCGAAACTCGGCGACGAGGGCGTGCAGGACGATCTGTTCGCGGATCTGTTCGAACACGGACTGGAGCGCGTCGCACCAAAAAGCACGTCGACGCACTGACACCGCCAGTCCGGCATGAGTGGGACGAATCCTACGGTCTGCCCGTATTGCGCGGCGAAATCGTAGTCGGCGAGTTGGTGTACCTGGCCGTCGAACGGCACTACCGCGATCTGAGGGATGGTGCCAAGCGTGGCCTGCGTTTCGACGTGGGCCGCGCCTGGCACATCATCCGGTACATCGAGAAGTACTTCGTCCACATCAAGGGCTCGCTGGCTGGCAAGCCGATCCTGCTGGACCCGTGGCAGAAGTTCTGGACGGCCGTCAAATACGGTTGGTTGAGGGAAGACGGTTACCGCCGATTCACGCGCGGCTACGAGGAGGTGGCGCGCAAGAACGGTAAAAGCACCTGGACGGGTCCGCAGGGTGCGTACCTGTTCATGATGGATGCCGAGCCCGGTGCGGAAGTCTACGCCGTGGCGACGACGCGCGAGCAGGCCATGTCAGTCTACAAGCCAGCGTTCGACAACTTCCGTAAATGGGCGCGTCGTTCGCCAGGCATCCGGCGGTCGTTCAAGATCCACGAGGGTAAGAACCTCGAACAGATCACCATGGACAGCGCCGTATTCAAGCCGCTGCCGGCCAATGCCGAATCGCTCGACGGGCTGAATCCGCACGCGATCATGTTCGACGAGCTGCACGCGCAGAAGTCGCCGGACGTATGGGAGGTGATGGAATCCGCGCTCGGTGCGCGCCAGCAGCCAATGCTGTCAGCGATCACGACCGCCGGCTTCATCCTCGACGGGGTCTGCGTGCAGATCCGCATGTACCTGGTCGAGGTGTTGAGGGGCGAGCGCGAAGACGACTCGTTTTTCGGCTACGTGTACACGCTCGACGAGGGCGACGACCCGTTCGACGAGGCGGTGTGGGTTAAGGCCAACCCGGGCCTCGGCCTGTCGAAGCTGTGGCACTACATGCGCTCGATGGCTCGGAAGGCCACGGCCTTGCCGAGCGCCCTGGTCAACTTCAAGACGAAAGACCTGAATCTGTGGGTCAACTCGGCTGAGGGGTGGATCGATCCCGCTGTATGGGACCGGGGTAAGAAGAAGTTCGATCCGGCCATGCTAAAGGGCCGGCGCTGCTATGGCGGCATCGATCTATCCGCAACGCAGGATTTGACCGCGTTCGCACTGGTGTTCCCGCCGACCGACGATGACCCCGACGGGCAATGGCATGTCCTGGTGTGGACGTGGTGCCCTCAAGCCAAGGTCGACACGCAGGGCGCGGACGATCGCGCCGATTACAAGGGCTGGGTGGAATCTGGCTGGCTGACGGCGACGCCTGGCGACATTACCGATCACAAGCCGGTCAAGGAAGCGGTGCTTGCGGCCCACGCCATGTATGACCTGGCGGAGGTTGGCTTCGACGTCTGGAACTCGAGTCAGCTGGTGGGCGAGTTGATCGACGAAGGCGTGACGATGGTGGAGGTGCCGCAGAACTTCGGCGGCATGTACCCGGGTGCGAAGCGGTTCGAGGAGCTGGTGATGGGCAAGCGACTGCGGCACGGCGGCAATGCCCTGCTGCGGTGGGCGGTGCTGAACATCGCGCTGCTGTTTGACACCAACGGCAACTTCCGGCCGGACAAGAAGAAGTCCAAGCTGCGCGGTCGCATCGACCCCGGCGTGGCCATGGTGATGGCGCTGAGTCGCGCTGCGGTGCTGGAAGGCACGCGCAAGTTCGACCTGAGCACCCTCGATGACGACGACATTCTCACGATGTGACATGAAAAATATGCTCACCGACGCGGTCGGAGGGGTGGGGCTCGTTTGCCTGACCGCCGGTATCTATCTGAAGTACGGGCCTGCCGAAGCGCTGCTCGCGGGCGGCGCGGTGCTGCTCACGATTGCTATCGTGCCGGCGATCATGCGGGGGCTGCGATGATCCTCGACAAGCTGTTCGAATCGCGCAGCCTGGAGAGCCCCAGAGTGCCTCTGACCGGCCAGAACCTTCAGGAGTACCTACACGCGGCTGGCGGCATGGCAGTAACGGAAGATTCGGCCATGCGCCTGTCGGCGGTCTACTCCTGCATCGACGTGCTGTCTACCGCGCTGGCGCAGCTGCCGGCATTGGTGCTGCGCCGGCAAGGTGAAAAGATCGCTATTGCGACGGACCATCCTGCGTACTACCTGCTGCATGACGCGCCGAACGAGTGGCAAACCAGCTACAAATGGCGTGAAACGAAGCAGGCGCACGCGTGCGGGTGGGGTAACGGGTACTCGTCGATTGTGCGAGGACCAAAGGGTGAGCTGCGGGCTCTGGAGCGTCACCTGCCGTGGACGACGTCGCTCGTCAAGATCGCTGGGCGCTGGACCTACGCCACGCTCGATGATGACGACCGACCGCTATCCGTGGCGCCTCAGGACATGATCCATATCCGGGCGCTCGGCAAGGATGGTCGCATGGGCATCAGCCCGATCCGGCAGCACATGGACACCATCGGCCTCGGCCTGGCGGTCCAGCGCTATGGAAAGGAGTTTTTTGACGGTGGCGGCCGACCGACCGGCCTGCTGACGGTCAAGGGCGATCTGACAAAGGACTCTTGGACGCGCCTGAAAGAGTTCTGGAACAAGGCGGTTGTCCGACTAAAGCAGTCGGACAACAAGACGTTGCTGCTGCCGGCAGACCTCGAATACAAGGCGATGACGATTTCGCCGGAGGATGCCCAGGCGCTCCAGACGCGAAAGATGACGCGTTCCGAGATCGCGGGTATCTACCGCGTGCCGGCGCACATGATCAACGATCTGGACAAGGCAACGTTCTCAAACATCGCCGAGCAGGGCGTCGGATTCGTCCGCAACACCATGATGCCGTGGGTGGTGAACTGGGAGCAGGAGCTGAACCGCAAGCTGTTCACGCCTGCGGAGCGCGCGGCCGGCTACTACGTGAAGCTGAACCTTGCGGCACTGCTGCGCGGCACCCCGAAAGAGCGTGCCGAGTTCTACCACTACGCGATCACCGACGGCTGGATGGATCGCAACGAAGTCCGTGCGCTGGAGGATATGAATCCGCGAGACGGCCTCTCCGAGCTGCTTGTCAGCGTCAACGCCAAGCCGGCGGCCGAGATCGGCAAGCCTGCAGATCCGCCGGCATCTACCTGAGGCAATCCAATGAGCAACATCGAGAAGCGCACGCTGCAGGGGCAGCCGTGCGAGCTGCGCTCGTCCAATGACGCCGGAAACGCGCCGACGACCATCTTCGGATACGGCGCCGTTTTCAATACGCGAAGCAGCGTGATCGCCGGTACGTTCGTCGAGGAAATCGCGCCTGGCGCGTTCGACGGCGTGATGAACGACGACGTGCGCGCTTTGTTCAACCATGACCCCAACTTTGTGCTGGGCCGCACACGCAGCAAGACGCTGCAACTGTCGCTGGACTCGCGTGGTCTGGCCTACACCATCACGCCGCCGGACACGCAGATGGTGCGTGACCTGGTGCTCGCGCCGATGGCGCGCGGCGACGTGACCGGCTCCAGCTTCCGCTTCATCGTCGCCAAGGACGGCGACGAGTGGCGACAAGAGGGCGAACTGGTGGTGCGCACCATCCACCGATTCGCCGAACTACTCGATGTATCGCCGGTGACCTATCCGGCGTACGACGAAAGCTCGTCGGCCCAGCGTTCGCTGGATGCCTGGCGGCAGGCCCGTGACGAAGGCGCACATGTCGCGGCAATCACCGAGCGTCGCGCACGCGAACGCTTTCTTGACCTCATCAATACCTGAACGGAGAAGTTATGCCCATCAATTTGGCTGAACTGAAGCAAAAGCGTGCCAAGGTCGCATCGGAAATGCGTTCCATGCACGACGGCGCCGGCGACGGCGCGTGGACCGACGAGCAGCGCTCGCGCTGGGACGCCATGAAGGCGGACCTGAAGCAGCTCGACGAAAAGATCGCCCGCGAAGAAGAAGTCCGCGAGGCCGAGCAGCGTTACGTGGAAGGCAACGCCGATGACCTGGCGCGCCGCGCTCGCGAGTCCGGCCTGCCGCCGCCCGAGGGTCAGCGCGGTACCGTCGCCGAGCAACGCTCGGCAGCATTCGACCGCTTCATGCGTGTTGGTCTGCAAGACATCACGCCGGAAGAGCGTCAGATCCTGCGCGACATGAGCGCGGAATCCCGTGCCCAGGGTGCGGGCACTGGCTCGGCCGGTGGCTTCACCGTACCGACCACGTTCCTCGCCCGGGTGATCGAGTCCATCATCACCTTCGGTGGCATCGCCAGCGTGTCCCAGATCCTGACGACTGATGGCGGCAACGACATCGAATGGCCGATCGCACTCAACGGCGGCGAGGAGGGCGTGCTGCTGGGCGAGAACGAAGAAGCGGCAGAAGACGATGTCGAGTTCGGTATGGGCACGCTGGGTGCCGCGAAGCTGTCGTCGAACCTGATCCGCGTCAGCAACGAACTGCTGGCCGACACCGGCGTCGACATGGAAGGCTTTCTGGCCGGCCGCATTGGCTCGCGCATCGGTCGTGCCGAATCGCGTCTGATCGTGCAGGGCACCGGCGCGGGCACGCCGAAGCAGCCCAAGGGCCTCGATGCTTCGGTGACTATCACGAAGAACACCGCGAGCGCGGCGACCTTCACCTGGAAGGAAATCAACGCGCTGATCCACTCGGTGGACCCGGCCTACCGCAGTGCGCCGAACTACCGTTTGGCCTTCAACGACAACACGCTGAAGGTGATCGAGGAAATGGAAGACGGCCAGGGTCGTCCGCTGTGGCTGCCGGGCATCGATGGCGGCGCGCCGCCCACGATCCTCAAGCAAAAGTACGTGATCGACCAGGCGGTGGCAGATATCGGCCCCGGCAAGAAGTTCATGTACGGCGGCGATTTCAGCCAGTTCGTGGTTCGCCGCGTCCGCTACATGGCGCTCAAGCGTCTGGTGGAGCGCTTCGCCGACTTCGACCAGACCGGCTTTATCGCCTTCCACCGCTTCGGCTGCGTGCTGCAGGACACGGCGGCCATTGGTGCGCTGGTCGGCAAGCCGGCCTAATAGGCGCGGGCCGCGTAATCGACCCGTGACAGTCCATGATCGAACTCGACCAGATCCGCGAACAACTCAAGATCGACGACGAGGACGTGAGCGATCCGATACTGCAGCGCCTGCTCGGCGCTGCGCTGCGTTGGATCGAGAACCGGACCAACCGGAAGCTCTATCCAGGCGACGTGGAGCTACCGGCCGATGCGCCTGCCAACGCGTTGCTGATGGACGATGGTATCGAGTTGGCGGCATTGCTGCTGATCGGGCATTGGGCCAGCAATCCATCGGACACGTCAGAGGCGAAGCTCGAATCCATCCCGAACGGTGCGGCCTCGCTGGTTGCGCCGTATCGCTGGTTTTACGACTGCTAGGGAGGTGCAGATGCAGCTCGGTAAATACAACCGCCGCATCCTGCTGGAGCGGCCCGGAGAGGACCGCAAGCCTTCAGGGCAGCCGATGCATGGTTGGATCGAAGTAGCCCGCCCTTGGGCGTGGATTCGCGGCAAGTCAGGCCGGGAGGTGATCACGTCCGGGGTTGAACTCGCAAGCTCCCAGTTCAGTATGCGCATCCGGTACCGGACCGACGTGCAGCAAACGTGGCGTGTTGTGTACCGGGGTGAGCCTTACGAGATCAAGTCGGTCCTGCCGGACGAAGCTGGGCGGGAGTACGTCGACCTGGTGGTGAGGCTGGACACTAAGCGGGGGCCACCATGATCGGGCTGGAGAGCAACATGCTTGAGGGGCTGGAGCAGATCGGCGAGGACGTGCAGGCGCACGTCGTGCGTTCGGTCGCCCATGCCGGCGCCGTGGTGCTGTACGACGAGGCCAAGCTGCTCGCGCCCGTCTATAGCGGGCCGCCGAAGGATGGCGTCACACCCGGCCAGCTGCGAGACGCCATCTACCGTGTCTATGCCAAGGGATTGTCCGCGCCCGACCGTGCCGTCTATGAGATCAGCTGGAACCACTTCAAGGCGCCGCACGCGCACCTGGTGGAGAACGGACACTGGCTGGTCAAGAAGATCAACGGCCAGAAGGTGCGGATTCGATGGGTGCCGGCCCATTCCTTCATCCGGCGCGCGAACGATCGCGCGGCGGCAGCTGTGACGGCTATGCAGGAGCGTGCCACCGAGAAAATGCAGCAAGTGCTGCGCAAGTCAGTGGTGGATGATTTTGGCAACGAAGTACCGAAGGGAGGTGCGAATGTCGATCGAGGCTGAGCTGCGCAACGTGATCGGACCGATGGTGGGTGACCGGGTGTACCCCGACACTGCTCCGGCCGACGTTGGCCTGCCATTCGTGATTTACCAGCAGATCGGCGGCCAGCCGCTGAACTTCCTCGCGGGCGTTCCCGACAAGGAAAACGGACGGTTTCAGGTGGTGGTCTGGTCTGACGACCGCGAACAGGCCAACCAGCTGCTGCGCGACATCCGGGCCTCGCTGTGTGTGGCGCCGCTGCAGGCGGTCGTCATGACCGGCGTGAACGCGCTGCTGGAGCCGGAGACGGGCCTGCGGGGCGCCCAGCAGGACTTTTCCATCTGGTTTGCTGTGTAGGCCCCGTCCAAGGGCGTCATCCCATCCTTGCCCGCCTAGCGCGGGCATTTTTCATTTCAGGAGTCTCATATGTCTGTGAGCTTGCCCAACGGGGCAGTTATTTCGATCGCGTCGACGATGGCCATGGCGGTCTCCATCACCGCGATCAGCAACGCAAGCCCTGCGGTCGCCACTGCTGCGGGTCACACCCTGGCCGACGGCGATGTTGTCGTACTTGCCGTGCCGTCGTGGCCGGCGCTCAACGGTCGCGTGGTGCGTGTCATCGACAAGGCCGACGGGACGTTCGCGCTGGAAGGCGTAGATACCACGGACACGAAGCGCTTCCCGGCGGGTGCGATCACCGGCGCCGCGCGCAAAGTGCAAACGTGGACGGCCATCACCCAGGTGCTTGAAGCCAACATGTCGGGCGGCGAACAGCAGTTCTACAACTACCAGTTCCTGGAAGATACCGGCGACGAGCGGCAGATCCCGACGATTCGCAGCGCACGCTCCCAGACCCTGAGCATTGCCGACGATGACGCGCTACCGCATTACGCGGTGCTCGATGCGGCCGATGCTGAGCGCAAGACCCGAGCGGTCTGGCTGCAGATGCCTAACGGTGCGCGTACCTACTATCCGGCCTACGTGTCGTTCTCGAAGGTACCGACGCTGACCAAGAACCAAGCGATGGCCCTGTCGGTGACCCTGTCGCTCGACGCGGAGCCGATGCGCTACGCGGGAGGCCAGGCATGAGTTTCAAGATCAAGGCGAATCCGACATTCGTCGGCGAGGCGAGGGTGCATGTACCGGGCGAAGGCCCGAAGTCGCTCAAGCTGGTGTTCAAACACAAAACGTCCGAGGAGGCTGCCGACTACTACCGACGCGCGGCGGATCTTTCTTCGGACGGCGCCCAGCCGAGCAGCCGGGAGTTCGCGAACTACCTGCTGGAGGTTGTCGAGGGCTGGCGCGACGTGGACACCGAGTTTTCCCCCGATGCATTCGTCGAGCTGCTGGCGAACTACACGTTCGCAGCCCGAGCGATCCACGAAGCGTACTTCGAGGAACTGTCCGGGGCGCGCCGGGGAAACTGATTGCGGCGGCACGCGGGCTCTACTGGCGGCCGCCCGACCTCGAGCAACTCGCGGCCTTCGGCCTGACGGCGGCCGACTATCCCCGGCCGGACGTAGAAATCTGGCCCGAGAACGCCACGGCGTTCCAGGTGTTCTGCCGGCTAATCACGCAATGGCGCATGGGGTTCCGGGGGCCGGTGGCCCTCGATTACAACGTGCTGCCGTTCGTGTTCCGCATGGCTCGCGTGTCGCGTGATCAGTGGCCGCAGGTATTCGAGCAACTGCGTGTCATGGAAGACGCTGCTCTGGCGGCGATGAATGAGGGGTGATATGGCAGACGAAGCCAGCAACGGCGCCGGTGGTGTGGGCGGTGGTGTGGTCGCTGGGAAGGCCACCCTGCAGGTGGGCGCGGACGTTTCCGGCGTCAAGACCGGCCTGCAGGAAGGCGCACGGCAGGTCAAGCAGTTCGAATCCACCGTGGCCGGCGCCAGCAGGGCCACGTCGGACGGCTTTACCAAGATTGGTGGCTCGGCGGAAGGTGCCGGCGCGAAGGTTGACGCGGCTACCAAGCGATTCCTGACCAATCTACAGCGCGAATCCGATCAGGTCGGCAAGACGCGCGACGAGTGGTTGGCATACCGCGCCGCGCAACTCGGCATCGCCGACCAGGCCGCGCCGCTGATCGCCAAGATTCGGGAAAGCGGCGGAGCCCTCGAAAAAACGGGGATCTCGGCGGCACAAACAGCCGCCGCGATGCGCCAGGTGCCCGCGCAGTTCACGGACATCGTCACCCAGCTCGCCGGCGGGCAGGGCGCGCTTCTTGTGCTCACGCAGCAAGGTGGGCAGCTCAAGGATATGTTCGGTGGCGTAGTGCCGGCAGCGCGGGCGCTGGGCGGCTACATCGGCGGGTTGATCTCACCGGCAACGCTTGCGGCCGGCGCGTTCGCGGCCCTGGGTCTGGCGGCCTATCAGGGCTCGCAGGAGCAGACGGCATTTCAGAAGTCGCTGATCCTGACCGGAAACTATGCCGGTGTCAGCGCAAACCAGCTGGTGGCTATGTCCGCCGAGATCAGCCGGACGGTCGGCACGCAGGGCGCAGCGGCGGCAGTCCTCAATGACCTGGCCGCATCAGGCAAGGTGGCGGCCGACCAGCTCCAGGTGGTGGGCACGGCCACAGTCACCCTGGCGAAGGTGGGGGTGGCCGTCAAGGAAACCGTCGGCCATTTCAATGATCTGGGCGACGAGCCGGTCAAAGCCGCCCTCAAGCTCAACGAGCAGTATCACTTCCTGACAGACGCGGTCTACCAGCAGATCAAGGCGCTGGAAGAGCAGGGTGACAAGGACCAGGCCGCCGCCTTGGCGCAGCGTACTTACGCTCAGGAAATGACGCAGCGTGCCAACCAGGTGCTCCAGCATCTTGGTCTCATGGAGCGCGGCTGGAATTCCGTCGCCGGCGCTGCCAAGGGCGCATGGGATTACATGCTGGGCATCGGCAGGCCCGACACGCTCGCCGACGTGCGGCGCAATATCGCCGCCGTTCAGTCTGAGCTGGAAAAGATGGGGCAGCCGACCGGCTTTGACTCCACGGGCGGCGGCGCTGCCACCGGCAACGGTGATCGTCGACGGGTAGGTGCCTTGGCGCGGCTCAAGGCGCTGCAGGCGCAGGAAACGGCGCTACAGGCCGATGCCGACAAGGCGGCAGCCGATGGGCGCCGGCAGCGCGACGAGCAGGAAAAGATCGCCGCCAGACAGCGGCTGGAGGCGCAGGAAAAGGCCACCCGATCGCGCGCGCAGCAGCGTGCCGACGAGATCGACCAGCTGCGGAAAGATGGCGAAAAAGTCGGCCTTACCGAGGAAGAGATCGCCAAGCGTATCGCGGCTGTCAACGAGAAATACAAAGACCCGAAGGCGTCGCACGGCAAGGCATACACCGAAGACTACGCCACCCGCTACCTCGACCAGCTCAGGCAGACTGAGGCAGCAACCAAGGCCGCGCTGGAGGACAGCGACAAGCTGACGGCAGCCGCGAAAGCACGCGCCGAGTTCGAGCAACAGATCGCCGACATCAAGACAAAGAAAGTCCTGACGGCCGATCAGAAAAGCCTGCTCGCACGGCAGGATGAGATCCGCGCTCAGCTCGATCTGAACGTCGCTGCCGAGGCTGCGCTTGAGAGCAAGAAGGCGCAGACCAAAGAGGCCGAGAAGCAGGTGCGCCTGGCGGAGCAGGCGCGCGCGCAGGCCGCCGGCATTGACGTCCGGATCGGCGAGGGCGCGAGTACTCGTGCGGACCAGTACTCGCGCCAGCTCGATGCCTTCGGCATGGGTGGTCGGGCGATGGAGCAGGTGAGCGCCGCCAAGAGCATCTATCGCGAGTTCGCGCGCGTCCGGACGGACTGGATCAAGAGCATGACCGACCGGGGGCAACTCGGGACGCCACTCTTCCAGGATGAGCTGGGCAAGATCAATGACGGCGAACGGGCGGCGCTGGAGCAACTGGGTCGCTACTACGACCAGTTGACTGCAAAGCGAGCGGACTGGAGCAACGGCGCGCGCGCGGCGTTCGCCGACTACCAGGACTATGCCGGCAACGTTGCCGACCAGACCGGCCGGCTATTCGGCAATGCCTTCCAGGGCATGGAAGACGCGCTGGTCGGCTTTGCGATGACCGGCAAGGCATCGTTTGGTGACTTTGCCAAGTCGGTGATCGCAGATCTGGCGCGTATCCAGGCGCGAGCGGCTATCTCTGGCTTGTTCCAGATGGGGATCAACTACGTCGGTGGGCTGCTCGGCGGCTCGCTGGGCGGCGCTGGTTCCTTCGATGGCGCGGCAGGTGCCGTGGCTGGCTCGGCAGGGTCCGCCACAACGCCGCTGGCCGGTGACTTCTTTGGTACGGCGGGCTCTGTGTCTGGCAACTACGGCGCGGGACTCTTCGCGCTACCGACGCGTGCGAGCGGTGGTCCGGTGGTAGCCGGTCAGCCGTACCTGGTCGGCGAGGAGGGGCCAGAGCCGTTCATCCCCAGCACGGCAGGCACGATCCTGCCGGCGAAGGCGTTGGGTGGATCCAAGGTGACGCTGAATTTCTACGGCGCACCTGGCGAGCCGGAAGTCAGGAAATCCGAGGACGCCGCGGGTAACACCAACATTGATGTGATCTGGAAACAGATCGACCAGCGCATTGACCAGCGCATGTCGAAGAACATGGTCGGGCAGGGCGGTTATGCGGCCCAGATTCGCAACGGAATGATCTGATATGGCAATCGAAACCTTCACGTGGCAGGCCAGCGGCCCAGGCGCGCAGGGGGACGTCACCCTGCGCGTACGGGGTGCGCAGTTTGGCGATGGCTATGCGCAGGCTGTGCCCGACGGTATCAACAACAAGGTCGAGGCGTGGCCACTGCAGTTCGTGGGCGATCGCGACACCATCAAGGCGATCCGCGATTTCCTGGACCGGCACGCCGGCGCGACGTCGTTCTACTGGACGCCGCCGCTCGGCGAGCAGGGCCGGTACAAGGTGGCGCGGTACGCCCTCGGCCCAGCGGCCAAGGGCGTCTACACCCTCTCCGCAACTTTTCAGCAGGCGTTCGCGCCGTAGAAGATGGCAAAACAGACAATCAATCTCGGTTACCCGCCGAAAGGCGATGGCGGTGATGATTCGCGCACGGGTTTCACCAAGGCAAACGCGAATTTTGACGAGCTGTACGCCAAGGCTCAGTCGCAACTGGTGAAGGATGTCGGAGGCGCAGGCGTGATCGCCCTGTCAGCTCAGGAGGCACTGGTTGGGATCATGTACTTATACGGTGCGTTGACTGGGAATCGTGAGGTTGCGGTACCGGATTCCGTCCCGCAGACATGGATTGTTGTGAATGCCACCACCGGGCCATACACGCTTCGCTTTAAAACGGCGAGTGGAACAGGCCCCATTCTTGCGGCAGGCTCAAGCGTTGTGGTGTTCAGCGACGGCGGTAACGTCTCGGATGTCGATGGGATCATGCGGTACCAGGTCGGTCAACTCATGACGGCAGCGAGTGCTGATGTGGGCAGGATTTCATTTTTCGCGGCCAGTACGCCCCCATCTGGGTACCTGGAGTGCAATGGGGCAGCCCTCTTCAGGTCCGACTTTCCTCCACTGTTCGCCAGAATCGGCACGACTTTCGGGGCTGGAAACGGCGTGACGACGTTCAATATTCCGGATCTGCGAGGGGAGTTCCTGCGTGGATGGGATCACGGGAAGGGCGTGGATCCAGCGCGCGGATTCGGTAGCTTTCAGGATCAGGCTGTGATCAGTCATAGCCATACCATTCCTGCTTCCATTCTGTATGCCATGGCCGGGACAGCGTATGCGGGCGGCACCTACGGCAACACCGTATCCAACCAGGGGACGGGTGCCGCAGGGGGGTCGGAAACGCGCCCGCGAAACGTCGCATTGCTTCCGTGCATCAAGTATTGAGGGCAGGTATGAAAGTCACGAACTACGACAACTTCACCGGCGTGCCAACCAGCGTTGGCGTTGCTACCGATAACCCGGTGAATCCTGATATGCCGCTCATTCCAGCGTACGCGACCGTGCAGGATGCGCCCTCGGTGCAGGCCGGGCAGGTGGCGATCTATGTGGATCCACATGGCGTGCCGCCGATGAACTGGGAGTTTGGTGAATGGAAGATCGTTCCCGACTATCGGGCCATTCCCCTCTACAGTGTGCCTAGCGGTGAGCCGTACGAAATCGGGGGGCAGTACGCTGGAGTCGGGCCCCTTCCCGCTATGGTGACGGACCAGCCTCGCCCCTCTCCGGCTCACGTCTGGCGCGATGGTGCATGGGTGCTGGACGAGGGGCTGGCCGCCACGCTGCGAGTGGACGCGGCCCGCATCAAGCGTCAGGCGGAATCGGCTCGAGCGCGCACCGCGATCGAGCCATTGCAGATGGCTGTCGAGCTTGGCATCCAAACGGAGGCTGAAGGTGCGGCATTGATCGAGTGGAGGCGATACTTCGTCGCGCTGAGCCGCATCGATGTGACAGCAGCGACGATTGAATGGCCGGAGGCACCCGTCACATGAGCATTCAGGCCGATGTACAGAAGCTGGAGCCTGGTGAGTGGGTCGAAGTGTTCGAACTGGACGCGACCGCTATTGGTGGTGATGTCCTCCGCTTTCACGGTTACACGCAGGTCGGCTCGATCTGGTGGCAGGGTAAGGAGTACTCGCCCTGGCCGATTCAGGTGGAGGGATTCGCGCGCACAGGCGATGGCCAGCAGCCCACGCCCACCCTGCGCGTGGGAAACGTGGACGGCTCGATCTCGGCGCTATGCCTGTTCCTTGCCGACATGGTTGGTGCGCAGCTCACGCGCCGGCAGACGCTCGGCAAGTATCTGGACGCCAGAAACTTCCCTGGTGGGAATGCGGATGCCGACCCGGGTGAAGAGTTGCCGCCGGAGATCTGGCTGCTCGAACGAAAGGCGGAAGAATCAGCCGTCTCCGTGACGTTCGAGCTGTCTAGCGCGCTGGATTTCGGCGATGCGCAGATCCCGGCGCGCCAGATCGTTGCCAATATCTGCATGTGGTTGACGAAGGGGGGGTATCGCGGTCCCTATTGCGGGTACACCGGCGTGGACTATTTCGATCGCGACGATAACCGCGTTACCGATCAGGCGCTGGACAAATGCGGCGGCCGTCTCTCGTCGTGCAAGGCCCGGTTTGGAGCAAACAACCCGCTGCCATACGGTTCGTTTCCGGCAGCGGATCTCGTCAGGGGGTGATATGCGGCGCGAAACCTTGCTGGCCGTGCGAGAGCACGCGCAGCGTGACTACCCGCGCGAGGCCTGCGGGCTGGTGGTGATCGTCAAGGGGCGGGAGCGATATGTCCCGTGCCGGAACGTAGCAGCTGGCACAGAACATTTCGTGATGCCGGCCGAGGACTATGCGGCGGCCGAAGACCTCGGCGAAGTGATTGCGCTGGTGCACACGCACCCGGACGCGCCGGCCACGCCTAGCGAGGCTGATCGTGTCAGCTGTGAGGGATCTGGTTTGCCCTGGCATATCCTGTCCTGGCCGGCGGATGACTTGCAGTCGATCGAGCCAGTCGGCTACCAGGCGCCGCTAGTCGGGCGCGAGTTCGCCCATGGAGTGCTGGACTGCTATGCGTTGATCCGGGACTGGTATCGCCGCGAGCGTGGCATCGAGCTGCTCGACTTTGAGCGTCGCGATAACTGGTGGAATCGCGGCGATGATCTGTACATGCAGCACTATGCAGAGGCGGGATTCGTCGTAGTCTCGCAGGATCATCCGGAGCAGGTGGGTGATGTGATTCTGATGCAGCTGCGCTCCAAGGTTCCGAACCATGCGGCGATCTATCTTGGTGATGGGTTGATGCTGCATCACCAGCATGGCAGGCTGTCTTCGCGCGATGTTTATGGCGGATATTGGCAGGAGATCACGCGCTGTGTGCTTCGATTGAAATGTGATGTTGCACTAGAATAGCGGCGAAATTAACTCCTGCGAGGGGATGATATGCGGGCGGTAGCTTTGCTTGGTGGGTGTGCGTTGCTAATGGCTGGTTGCGTTGGAATGACGCAAACTCAGATTCGACAAGTTCAGCCGGAACTGCGACAAACCAAGGCGACCGCAAACGCGGTTCTTGAGTGCGTGCAGGTCAGCCTGAATGACTTACCGAAGATCACCACGTATCCAAGTGGCGGGCGGACGGAGATCAGTATTGGCCTTGATCAGTTGGGCGATTATCGAGTCTATTACCTTATTGATCTTCGTGCCGTTGAGGGTGGAACTGCGCTTGCGGTTCGACGAGCGAATTCGGGGATCCGCCAGTTGAGCGAGAAGGAACTGGACGCGCTGTTAGACCGATGTGCGCCGCGCGCATAGCTAGTTACCATTATCGATTGAAATTACCCGCCTTTATGGCGGGTTTTTAATTTGGCGACATGGAAAAGATTCGAACCATTCGACTTTACGGAAATCTGGGGGTGCAGTTTGGTCGCGTGCACCGGCTGGCGATCGCCAATGCGGCGGAGGCCGTGCGGGCGCTGAGTGTGCTAGTGCCGGGGTTCCGGGCTGAGTTGCAGGACAGCAGCGAACGGGGCGTGGCTTATGCGGTGTTCATTGGCCGGCAGAACGTTGGTCATGATCAGATGTGTACGCCGCCAGGCGGTGACGACATCCGCATTGCGCCGGTCATGCGCGGTGCAAAGCGCGCAGGCCTGTTTCAGACGATCTTGGGTGTCGCGCTCGTCGCGCTGGCATGGTGGAATCCTCCGGCCCTTGGCATGACCGCGCAAATGGCGTTCGGTGTGGGTCTGGCGGGCGCCTCGATGGCGCTCGGTGGTGTCGTGCAGATGCTGTCGCCGCAAGCGAAGGAAATGGCGTTCGGTGTGGGTCTGGCGGGCGCCTCGATGGCGCTCGGTGGTGTCGTGCAGATGCTGTCGCCGCAAGCGAAGGGCCTGTCGACGAAGGATTCGCCGAACAATGGGGCCAGCTACAACTTCAACGGACCGGTGAACACCACGGCGCAGGGCAATCCCGTGCCGATTCTGTACGGACGAATGATCGTCGGCAGCGCCGTGCTCTCCGGTGGCATTTTCGCTGAGGATCAGGCATAGCGCCGCGTGTCCTTCAATAACCTGGCCCCGCCTTCGTGCGGGGCCTTTTCATTTGGTGCAGGGAATATGCGCGACATCATTGGCTATGGGGGCGGCGGAAAAGGTGGGGGCGGAGGCAGCGCCCCGTCGGAAAGCCCGGACAGCCTGCACTCGATCGCGTACGCGCGCGTGCTGGATCTCGTTTCCGAGGGGGAGATCCATGGGCTGGTCAATGGCCTGCAAAGCGTCTACCTGGATAGCACGCCGCTGATGAATGCCGACGGCTCGCAGAATTTCCAGGGCGTATCGCTGGCGTACCGCAACGGCACGCAGGATCAGGACTACATTCCCGGCTTCCCGTCCGTTGAGAACGAGGCGGCGGTCGGCGTGGAACTGAAGGCGGCCACGCCGTGGGTGCGTGCCGTGAACAACACTGCGCTCTCTGCGGTGCGCATCCGGTTGGGGGTGCCCTCGCTCTCGAAGGCCAACACCAGCACGGGAGACATCGGCGGGTATCGGGTCGAGTACGCCATCGATGTCGCAACCGATGGTGCGGCATATCAGCAGGTGCTGCTGACGGCTTTCGACGGAAAGACCACCAACAACTACCAGCGCAGCCATCGTGTGGAGTTGCCACCGGCAAAGCAGGGGTGGAACGTGCGCGTTCGCCGGATCACGCCAAACGCCAACAGCAACACCATCGCGGATACCACACGTATCGAGTCCTATACCGAGGTCATCGACGCCAAGCTGCGTTACCCGAATAGCGCCATCGTGGCTCTCCAGATCGACGCCCGGCAGTTCAACAGCATTCCGGCGCGGTCGTTCGACATGAAGGGGCGGATTCTCCGCGTGCCGTCGAACTACACGCCGGAAACGCGTAGCTACACCGGCGTGTGGGATGGGACTTTCAAGACGGCGTGGACTGACAACCCGGCGTGGATCTTCTACGACCTGGTGCTGCATCCTCGCTATGGTCTCGGCGATCGTGTGAACGCCGCGATGGTCGACAAGTGGTCGCTCTACCAGATCGCGCGGTATTGCGACGAGCTGGTCCCAGATGGGCGGGGTGGGCAAGAGCCACGCTTTACTTGCAATGTGTACCTGCAGGCGCGCGCCGACGCGTACAAGGTGCTGCAGGATCTGGCGTCGATCTTTCGCGGCATGGCCTACTGGGCGTCCGGCACCGTGGTCGCTGCGGCGGACATGCCGTCTGACCCGGAGTACACCTTCGCGGCGTCCAACGTGATTGATGGTCGCTTTTCCTACGCCGGCAGCGGGCTGAAGGCCCGCAAGACGGTGGCGTTGGTGTCGTGGAACGATCCGTCCGACTTCTACCGGGCCAAGGTCGAGTATGTGCCGGATGACGATGGCATTGCGCGCTACGGCGTGCGCCAGACCGAGGTGACGGCATTTGGCTGCACGTCGCAGGGGCAGGCGCACCGCGCCGGGCAGTGGATCTTGCTCACCAGCCGCATGGAGACTGAGACCGTGACATTCGGGGTCGGCCTCGACGCGGCATTGGTGAGGCCGGGTAGCGTTGTCCGCATTGCAGATCCTGCTCGAGCCGGGCGGCGATTGGGTGGCCGCGTGCGCGCGGTACCCGGCACGCGCCAGGTGCAGCTCGACAAGGTCGATCAGATCCAGCCTGGCGACGCTCTGACGGTCGCCTTGCCCTCAGGGGCCGTGCAGACGCGGACGGTCGTGGAGGTTGTGGGTTCCACCGTCCGGGTGTCGGCGGACTGGACCGAGAGCATCCAGGCAGAGGCGGTCTGGGCGGTTGACAGCGCCACGCTGAAAACCCAGCTGTTCCGCGTGCTGTCGATTACGGAAGGCGATGGCATCACCCGTCAGGTGACGGCGCTCAGGCATGAGGCGGGAAAATTCGCAGCGATCGACAACGGTTCCCGGCTGGAATCGCGGCCAGTGACCGTTATCCCGCCATCCGTACAGCCTCCGCCCACCGGCGTGGAAATCAGATCGTATTCCGTCATTGGGCAAGGCATCGCGTCAACGACGATGGTTGTCAGCTGGTCGCCATCGGATAGAGCCGTGGCCTATGAGGTGGAATGGCGTCGCGACAACGGGGAATGGGTCAGGGCCGGCCGTACGGGCTCCTGCAGCCTGGAGGTGACGAGCATCTACGCCGGCACGTATCTGGCGCGTGTGCGTGCGGTCAATGCCCTGGACGTGGCATCGATCCCTGCCTACTCGGTGGAAACGGTGCTGACCGGAAAAACGACGCCGCCGCCCGTGGTGACGTCGCTGGTGGCCACAGGGCTGGTGTTCTCGATTCGGCTGGATTGGGGGTTCCCGCCGGGGCCATCCGATGTGGAGCGTACCGAGATCTGGTACAGCAAGACGCTGAGCCGTACTGATGCCATCAAGCTGGCCGACTTTGCCTTCCCGCAGAACACTCACACGATCATGGGATTGGCGGCCGGGCAGCGCTTTTGGTTCTGGGCGCGCCTGGTCGACAAGAGCGGCAACATCGGCGCCTGGTACCCGACCGGCAACGGTGTGCAGGGGCAGAGCAGTGCAGATGCCGGCCCCATTCTGGACGCGATCGCGGGGCAGATCACCGAATCCCAGTTGGGCAAGGATCTGCTAGGGAGAGTCGACCTGATCGACGGCCCGCCAGATATGGTCGGTTCTGTGGCTGCGCGGGTGAAAGCCGAGCAAACGGCCCGGACCGATGCGGATTCGGCCTTGGCCACCAGGCTGGATTCGGTCGTGGCGACATTCGGGCCACCGCCGATGGCTGGGGATACCGGGACGAATGCAGGCTCGACGCTGATTATGGCGGGGGGGTGGGGCGGG
>NZ_JWMB01000039.1:0-111329 GCF_000812445.1 Cupriavidus sp. SHE
CAAGAATGCAGGCTGTCAACAGCAATCTACGAAATCAAAATTGAAATGTAGATGCTGACCTACAACACCGAATCAACAGCCTTTTCCGAATACCCGAATAATGGAAGCGTGGCGCGGCGTCACCGGAATCCTCACCGTCGCGCCGGCAAGATCAGGAGACACCCATGCGCGAACTCAGGACATTTGAGCTTGAAGAACCCGACCAACCCGTGACGTGGCGTGCCCGGCACGGTCACAGCGTCACGGCGCTGGAAGGCCGGTTGTGGCTGACCATGGAAGGGCATCTGGCCGATATCTGGCTGCAGCCCGGCGACGTCATGACGCTGCCGGAAGGCGCGCGCGTCTGGCTGTCGGGCGACGCACCCGGATCGCGGTTCCTGCTGACCGAATCCCCGGCACCGTGGTCATTGCGGCGCGCGGTCTTCATCACCCGCCAGCTTGCCCGCCGCTGGGCCGAACACAAGACCGCCGCCTTCGGCGACTGCCCGCGGATCAGCGCCTGATTCGCCCCTGATTCGCTGCTACGGCCTTACTGTCTGGACCCGGACGCCCGCCTGACGGGCGTTCGAGGCCACCAGGCCGCTTCACCCAGTCCCTCCTCTGTGCGACGATGCCGCCATGGCGGCCGAGCTTACGCGCGCGCCTTGCCTTACGTTAACGTAAACGTCATATAATCGTCCGGCCCTCGTCAACGTGGTCGTCAGAACCACCGGCGTGCGGCAGCCAGCCACAAAACAGAGCGGTGGAGACAATGACTGATCTTTCTGATGTGAGCAGGACCGCGGCCGCCAAGCCGCTGGCAGTGCCTGGCCGGGGACCGGCTAACAAGGTGCGCTTTGTCACGGCGGCGTCGCTGTTCGACGGCCACGACGCGTCGATCAACATCATGCGGCGCATCCTTCAGTCGCAGGGGTGTGAAGTCATCCACCTCGGCCACAACCGCTCCGTGCAAGAGGTCGTCACGGCCGCGCTGCAGGAAGACGTGCAGGGCATCGCCATCTCCAGCTACCAGGGCGGGCACGTCGAATACTTCAAGTACATGATCGATCTGCTGCGCGAGCACGGCGGCGAGCACATCCAGGTGTTCGGCGGCGGCGGCGGCGTGATCGTGCCGGACGAGATCCGCGAGCTGCAGGCCTACGGCGTGGCCCGCATCTACAGTCCCGAGGACGGCCAGCGCATGGGTCTGGCCGGCATGATCACCGACATGGCGCAGCGTTGCGATATCGACCTGACGCGCTACGCACCCGCTACGCTCGACACCGTGGTCGCTGGCGACCGCCGCGCGCTGGCGCAACTGATTACCGCGCTCGAGAACGGCAAGGCGGACCCGGAACTGGTCAGCGCACTGCATGCCCAGGCGAAGGCCGCGGCCGTGCCGGTGCTGGGCATCACTGGCACGGGCGGCGCGGGCAAGTCATCGCTGACCGATGAACTGATTCGCCGCTTCCGGCTTGATCAGGACGACGCGCTTTCGATCGCCGTGATCTCGATCGACCCGTCGCGCCGCAAATCGGGTGGCGCATTGCTGGGCGACCGCATTCGCATGAATGCGATCAACCACCCGAACATCTTCATGCGGTCGCTGGCCACCCGCGAGGCTGGCTCGGAGATCTCCCAGGCGCTGCCCGACGTCATCGCCGCGTGCAAGGCGGCGCGTTTCGATCTCGTGATCGTGGAGACGTCCGGCATTGGCCAGGGCGACGCAGCCATCGTGCCGCACGTCGACCTGTCGCTCTACGTGATGACGCCGGAATTCGGCGCGGCCAGCCAGCTCGAGAAGATCGACATGCTCGACTTCGCCGACTTCGTGGCCATCAACAAGTTCGACCGCAAGGGTGCGCAGGACGCCTGGCGCGACGTGGCCAAGCAGGTGCAGCGCAACCGCGAGCAATGGCACAGCCGGGCCGAGGACATGCCGGTCTATGGCACGCAGGCATCGCGCTTCAATGACGATGGCGTGACCATGCTCTACCAGGGACTGGTGGGGGCGCTGGGCGCGCGTGGCATGAGCCTGAAGCCGGGCACACTGCCGAATCTGGAAGGCCGTATTTCGACCGGCCAGAATGTGATCGTGCCGCCCGCGCGCAGCCGCTATCTGGCGGAACTGGCCGATACGGTGCGCGCCTACCATCGCCGCGTGGTCGCCCAGAGCAAACTGGCGCGTGAGCGCCAGCAACTGCGCGCGGCGCATGACATGCTGCAGGGCGCTGGCCACGAAAATGCCGCGCTCGAGACGCTGGCCAGCGAACGCGACGTCTCGCTTGGCGCGGTGGAGCGCAAGCTGCTGGCGATGTGGCCGCAAATGCAGCAGGCCTACAGCGGCGACGAGTACGTCGTGAAGATTCGCGACAAGGAAATCCGCACCGGCCTGATCAGCACCACGCTGTCGGGCACCAAGATCCGCAAGGTGGTGCTGCCGCGCTTCGAGGACGAAGGCGAGATCCTGAAGTGGCTGATGCGCGAGAACGTGCCGGGCAGCTTCCCGTACACGGCCGGCGTGTTCGCGTTCAAGCGCGAGGGTGAGGACCCCACGCGCATGTTCGCGGGCGAGGGCGATGCTTTCCGCACCAATCGCCGCTTCAAGCTCGTTTCCGAAGGCATGGACGCCAAGCGGCTGTCCACGGCGTTCGACTCGGTCACGCTCTACGGTGAAGACCCGCACGAGCGGCCGGACATCTACGGCAAGGTGGGCAACTCCGGCGTGTCGATCGCCACGCTTGAGGACATGAAGGTTCTCTACGATGGCTTCGACCTGACCAACCCGTCCACGTCGGTCTCGATGACGATCAACGGCCCGGCGCCCACGATCCTGGCGATGTTCATGAACACTGCCATCGACCAGCAGATCGACCGTTTCCGCGCCGACAACGGACGCGATCCGACGGCCGACGAGGAAGCGAAGATCCGCGCGTGGGTGCTGCAGAACGTGCGTGGCACGGTACAGGCTGACATCCTGAAGGAAGACCAGGGCCAGAATACGTGCATCTTCTCGACCGAGTTCTCGCTCAAGGTGATGGGGGACATCCAGGAGTACTTCGTCCACCATCAGGTGCGCAACTTCTACTCCGTGTCGATCTCGGGTTATCACATCGCCGAAGCCGGCGCGAATCCGATTTCGCAACTGGCCTTCACGCTGGCCAACGGCTTCACGTATGTCGAGGCCTATCTGGCGCGCGGCATGCATATCGACGACTTCGCGCCCAACCTGTCGTTCTTCTTCTCGAACGGCATGGACCCGGAGTACAGCGTGCTGGGCCGCGTGGCACGCCGCATCTGGGCGGTGACGATGCGCGACAAGTACGGCGCCAACGACCGCAGCCAGAAGCTCAAGTACCACATCCAGACATCGGGCCGGTCACTGCACGCGCAGGAGATCGATTTCAACGACATCCGCACCACGCTGCAGGCCCTGATCGCGATCTACGACAACTGCAATTCGCTGCACACCAACGCCTATGACGAAGCCATCACCACCCCGACGGCCGAATCGGTGCGCCGGGCGCTGGCGATCCAGCTGATCATCAATCGCGAATGGGGCGTGGCCAAGTGCGAGAACCCGAATCAGGGCAGTTTCCTGATCGAGGAACTGACCGATCTCGTCGAGGAGGCGGTGCTGCAGGAGTTCGAGCGCATCGCCGAACGCGGCGGGGTGCTGGGCGCGATGGAAACCGGCTACCAGCGCGGCAAGATTCAGGAGGAATCGCTGTACTACGAACAGCTCAAGCACGACGGCACCTTGCCGATCATCGGCGTGAACACGTTCCGCAATCCGAACGGGGACCCGACGCCACAAACGCTGGAACTGGCCCGCTCCAGCGAGGACGAAAAGCAGAGCCAGTTGCACCGCCTGACGGAATTCCATGGGGCGCACCAGGCCGATGCGGAAGCGATGCTGGCAAGGCTGCGCCAGGCCGTGATCGACAACCGGAACGTCTTTGCCGTGCTGATGGACGCGGTGCGCGTGTGCTCGCTGGGGCAGATCACGCACGCGCTGTTCGAGGTCGGTGGGCAGTACCGGCGCAATATGTAATTGCGTCGATGGAAATAATGGGTGGGGCGGTTCACGGCGGCGGACGCTGGGGCTACACTCAGCGTTCCGCTTGAAAAACGAGACACCCATGCAGGCCGAGTACGACAGCAACAACATCTTCGCGCGCATCCTGCGCGGCGAACTCCCGTGCTTCAAGGTTTATGAAGACGCGGACACGATTGCGTTCATGGACATCATGCCGCAATCAGACGGTCACACACTCGTGGTGCCGAAGGAGCAGGCCGTCGACGTGTTCGGCCTGTCCGAGGCCGGCGCCGCCGCGGCGATCCGCGCGACGCAGATCGTCGCGCGTGGCGTGCGCGAGGCCTTCCAGCCTGATGGCGTGGTGATCAGCCAGTTCAATGGCGCAGCGGCCGGCCAGACCGTGCCGCACATCCACTTCCATATCGTGCCGCGCTACGTGGACCAGCCGCTGCGCGGCCATGCCCGCCAGCAACAAGACATGGCCGTGCTCAAGCAGCACGCCGAGCGCGTCATTGCCGCGCTGGCGAAGCTCAAGGGCTGAGCGCGCCCGGAATTACGAATCACCAAACAACTGGAAACTGAAGGAAGGAAGACAGACATGGCAATCAAGACAGTGGGCATCGTTGGTGCCGGCACGATGGGTAATGGCATTGCGCAGGCCTGCGCGGTGGTCGGCATCGACGTGGTGATGATCGACATCAGCGACGCCGCCGTCCAGAAGGGCATCGCCACCGTGGCGGGCAGCCTCGACCGCCTGATCAAGAAGGAAAAGGCCACCGAGGCGGACAAGGCCGCGGCGCTGGCACGTATCCACGGCAGCACGTCGTACGAGGATCTGAAGCGCGCCGACATCGTGATCGAGGCGGCCACCGAAAACTTCGACCTGAAGGTCAAGATCCTGAAGCAGATCGATGGCATCGTCGGCCCCGACGTGATCGTTGCATCGAACACCTCGTCGATCTCGATCACCAAGCTGGCCGCCGTGACGTCGCGCGCGGACCGCTTTATCGGCATGCACTTCTTCAACCCGGTGCCGATGATGGCGCTGGTCGAACTGATTCGTGGCCTGCAGACCAGCGATGCCGCGCACGCCGACGTCGAGGACCTCGCCAAGCGTCTCGGCAAGTACCCGATCACGGTCAAGAACAGCCCGGGCTTCGTGGTCAACCGCATCCTCTGCCCGATGATCAACGAAGCGTTCTGCGTGCTCGGTGAAGGCCTGGCCTCGCCAGAGGAAATCGACGAAGGCATGAAGCTCGGCTGCAATCATCCGATCGGCCCGCTGGCGCTGGCCGACATGATCGGCCTGGACACGATGCTTGCCGTCATGGAAGTGCTCTACACCGAGTTCGCCGATCCGAAGTACCGTCCGGCCATGCTGATGCGCGAAATGGTGGCCGCAGGCTATCTGGGCCGCAAGACGGGCCGTGGCGTGTACGTGTACAGCAAGTAAGTCTCACGCGCGCGTTGCGCGCTGATCCGGCCCCTTCCGCCACGGCGAGGAGGGGCCGAAGATGGCGAAAGGCCTACCGGAAATGGCTGCGCAGCGCTGGCAGATCGTCATTCCCCATACTGCCGCAGTCCCTCCAGATCGAGTGCTTCGATCACGCCATAATCCACACGCACCAACCCCTGTTGTTCCAGCACCTTGAGGGCCTGGTTCGCGCGCTGACGCGAGATGCCTGCGAGCAGTCCGATCTCCTCCTGCGAGATTTCGAGCGTGGTGCCAATGCCGGGATAGAGGCTCTCATTGAACAGCGACGACACGGCGCGCGCCACGCGTGAATCGATGTCGAGCAGCCGTTCATATTCGACCGCCGCGATGAACTGGCCAAGCCGGTCATTGAGCTGCATCAGCAGAAATCGCGTGAACGGCAGGCTGGTATCCAGCAACCACTGAAAAGTCTCGATGGGAATGAAGGCGATACGTGATCGGCGCAGCGCCATGACGTCGTACTTGCGGATCTCGTGCTTGAGCACCGCGCCTTCGCCAAACCATCCGCCCGTGGGCACGCCCGTGAACGTGACCGACTTGCCCGACGGCGAGACAGTTGTGATCTTGACCACGCCCTCCACGACGCCGAGCCAGTGCTCGGCCATCTCGCCCTTGTGACAGACATACTCGCCCTGGGTGTACTCGCGCACCGTAGTCACGCGTTTGACACGCGCGCGCTGTTCGGGGCTCAGGTTGGTGGCCCAGGCGCATCGGTCGATGAAGTCGTTGTTGGTGGCGGTCATCTCAATCGTAGGGATTAACCCGGAATTGTCATCGGCGTGACAACCCCGGGGGATGGCATCGGCTATCTTACGATCACGCGGAACCGGCCTTTGCCAGCACATTCAGATGCGATCGAACGAACAGGCAAGGCAGGCATGATGCAGTGCGGCAGCGCCGCATGTGACGTGCCCAGTATAACGACCGGTCTGGGGGCTTGATACCCGGCGTGGCCCGTAGGGAACCAACCCTGCGTCCGATGGTGGAGAGGAGACAGCGATGCAGGAATCGTCGGCAACGACCTTCCCGCGATGCCTGCTGGCGCACGCCACGCAGCGGCCCGATCATCCGGCCTATCGCGAGAAGGATCTCGGTATCTGGCAGACATATGGCTGGTCGCAGACCGCGAACGAGGTACGGGCACTTGCCTGTGGGCTCGCGGCGCTGGGCTTCCGGCGTGGCATGAACCTGGCCGTGGTCGGTGATAACCGTCCGCGTCTTTACTGGGCCATGACGGCCGCCCAGGCGTTGGGCGGCATTCCGGTGCCGCTGTACCAGGACGCGATCGCCAACGAGATGATCTACGTGCTCGACGATGCGGAGATCGAGTTCGCGATCGTCGAGGACCAGGAACAGGTCGACAAGCTGCTCGAAGTGGAATCGCAGCTCGCTGCGCGTGGCCGCGCGGTACGCCACCTGATCTACGAAGACCCACGCGGACTGCGCGACTACGATCACCCGTCGCTGCTTTCGTACGAACGCGTGCAGGAGATCGGCCGCGAGTTCGACCGCGCGAACCCCGGATTCTTTGACGCGGCAGTGCAGGCCGGCGCGCCGGAAGACACGGCCATCATCCTCTATACATCCGGCACCACTGGCAAACCGAAGGGCGTGTGCCACTCGCATGCGGGCCTGATTGGCTCGGCCCGTAACGGCTGCCAGTTCGATGGCCTTGGTGCCGATGACGACGTGCTGTCGTACCTGCCGATGGCCTGGGTAGGCGACAACCTGTTCTCTTACGCGCAGGCGCTGGTGGCAGGCTTCACCGTGAACTGCCCGGAGTCCCGCGAGACCGTGATGACAGATCTGCGCGAGATCGGCCCGACCTACTACTTCGCGCCGCCGCGCATCTATGAAGGATTGTTGACGCAGGTCATGATCCGCATGGAGGACGCGGGCTGGATCAAGCGCCGCCTCTTTCAATGGGCGATGAACGTGGCGCGCCGTTGCGGCGCGGACATCCTCGACAAGCGGCCGGTAGCGACGCTGGATCGGCTGCGCTACGCGCTGGGTGAAGCGCTGATCTACGGCCCGCTGCGCAACGTGCTTGGCATGAGCCGCATCCGCGTGGGCTACACGGCGGGCGAGGCGATTGGCCCGGACCTGTTCCGCTTCTATCGCTCGATCGGCATCAACCTGAAGCAGTTCTACGGCCAGACCGAAACCTGCGCGTACGTGTGCCTGCAGCCGGACGGCCAGGTCAAGTTCGATACGGTGGGACCGGCCGCTCCAGGCATGGAAATCCGCATCGCCGAGAACGGCGAGGTGCTGGTGCGCGGCGTGGGGTTGCTCAAGAACTACTACAAGCGCGACGACGCCACACGCGAAGCGATCAACGACGAAGGCTACTTCCTGACTGGCGACGCCGGCGTGATCGATGCCGACGGGCACCTCAAGATCATCGACCGGGCCAAGGACGTGGGCAAGCTGGCCGATGGCTCGATGTTCGCGCCCAAGTACATCGAGAACAAGCTCAAGTTCTTCCCGTACATCAAGGAAGCGGTGGCCTTCGGTACCGACCGCGACCGGGTCTGCGCGTTTATCAATATCGACTTCGACGCCGTGGGCAACTGGGCCGAGCGCCGCCATCTGCCCTATGCGGGCTACGTCGACCTGGCTGCCCAGCCCGACGTGATCGCGATGATCGCCGAATGCGTCGAGCAGGTGAACGCCGATCTGGCCGCCGATGCGATGCTGGCCGGGTCGCAGATCGCACGTTTCCTGATCCTGCATAAGGAACTCGATCCAGACGATGACGAACTCACGCGCACGCGCAAGGTGCGGCGCGGCTTCATCGCGGAGAAATACGGCGCGCTGGTCGAGGCGCTCTATGCGGGCAAGCCCGAGCAGTTCATCGAGACGCGCGTGAAGTTCGAGGATGGGCGCGAGGGCAGCGTGTCGGCCACGCTGAAGCTGGTGGATGTGAAGCGCTTCCCGCCCGTTGGCGGCGCGCGCGCGGCGTGAGCACGGAGGGTATGGCATGACGGTCACCCAGACAGCGTGGCAAGGCGGCATGGCCCGCGTGGACGCCACAGGCACGTTGGTGCCGCCGGGCGCGATTGCCCCGGCCGGGCACGTGGAGGGCACGCACGGCGACAGTCCGCGCCCCGGCAGCGCGCGTGAGCCAGAATCGACGTCCCACGTCCGCACGCGCGGCGACGTGATTCTCGATCTGCAGAACATCTCGCTGTCGTTCGGCGGCGTGAAGGCGCTGACCGATATCTCGTTCGACGTCTGCGAGCACGAGATCCGCGCAATCATCGGCCCGAACGGCGCGGGCAAGAGTTCGATGCTGAATGTGATCAACGGCGTCTATCACCCGCAGCAGGGCCGCATCGTGTTTCGTGGGCAGGAGCGTCGCCAGATGCATCCCACGGCCGCGGCGCGGCAGGGCATCGCCCGGACGTTCCAGAACATCGCGCTGTTCAAGGGCATGACCGTGCTGGACAACATCATGACCGGCCGCAACACGCAGTTCCGCACGGGCGTGTTCGCCCACGCGCTCTGGTGGGGGCCGGCTCGCGCCGAGGAGATGCGTCATCGCCGCAAGGTCGAGGAGGTGATCGACTTCCTCGAGATCCAGGCGATCCGCAAGACACCGGTCGGCAGGCTGCCCTACGGCCTGCAGAAGCGCGTGGAACTGGCGCGCGCGCTGGCCGCGGAACCGTCGATGCTGTTGCTCGATGAACCGATGGCGGGCATGAACGTGGAAGAGAAGCAGGACATGTGCCGTTTCATCCTGGACGTGAACCATCAGTTCGGCACCACCATCGTGCTGATCGAGCACGACATGGGCGTGGTGATGGATATCTCCGACCGCGTGGTGGTGCTCGACTACGGCAAGAAGATCGGCGATGGCACGCCCGATGAGGTCAAGTCGAACCCGGACGTGATTCGCGCATATCTCGGCACGGCGCACTGAGCGCCCCGGGGTCATAGAGAGCATTGAGAGGATAGCGGCGATGAGTTTCTTCTTCGAAATCCTGATCGGCGGTTTGCTGTCAGGACTGATGTACTCGCTCGTGGCACTGGGCTTCGTGCTGATCTACAAGGCGTCCGGCGTGTTCAACTTCGCGCAGGGCGCGATGGTCTACTTCGCCGCGCTTGCCGTGGTCGGGTTGATGGACAAGGGGCTGCCGATGTGGGCCGCCGTGATCGGCGCGTTCATCGTCATGATCATCGTCGGCATGAGCACCGAGCGCTTCGTGCTGCGCAAGCTGGTCAACCAACCGCCAATCACGCTGTTCATGGCCACGATCGGGCTGTCGTTCTTCCTGGAGGGGCTGGGGCCGCTGCTTTTCGGCAACGAGGTGCGTCCGATCCAGCTCGGCATCGTCGACGAGCCGATCGAATCGATCCTGACTCGCTTCAACATCGTCGTGTCGAAGTTCGACCTGGCCGCCGCGCTGATCGCGGCAGTGCTGGTGGCGGGGCTGGCACTGTTCTTCCAGTACACCAAGGTCGGCCGCGCGCTGCGCGCGGTGGCGGACGACCATCAGGCCGCGCTTTCGCTCGGGATTCCGCTGCAGAACATCTGGGCCATCGTCTGGGGCGTGGCCGGATTCGTGGCGCTGGTGGCCGGCATGTTGTGGGGCTCGCGCAATGGTGTGCAGTTCGCGCTGACGCTGACCGCGCTCAAGGCGCTGCCGGTGCTGATTCTCGGGGGTTTCACGTCGGTGCCCGGCGCGATCGTGGGCGGGCTGATCATCGGCGCATCGGAGAAGCTGGCCGAGATCTACATCCCGCCGGTGTTCCAGTCGGTGTTCGGCGGCAATTTCGGGGGGATCGAAGGCTGGTTCCCATATGTGTTCGCGTTGCTGTTTCTGCTCGTACGGCCAGAGGGGCTGTTCGGCGAGAAGCACATCGACCGCGTCTGACGGAGAGCCGACATGCTTTATCGCGAATCCGGACAGTTCAAGACCAGCTACGTTGCCGACAGCCAGATTTTCCCGATCCGGCAGGACCGCATCTTCTTTGCCTTGCTGATGGCGGTGGCGTTCGTGGCGATTCCGTTCGTCGGCACCGAATACTGGCTCAGCGCCATCCTGACGCCGTTCCTGATCTTCTCGCTGGCGGCGCTTGGACTCAACATTCTCACCGGCTACGCTGGCCAGCTCTCGCTCGGCACGGCCGCATTCATGGCGGTGGGCGCGTACGCGGCCTACAACTTCCAGCTTCGGATCGAAGGCATTCCGGTGCTGCTGACGTTCATCCTGGCCGGCGCGTCGGCGGCGGTGGTGGGTGTGGCGTTCGGGCTGCCGTCGCTGCGCATCAAGGGCTTCTACCTGGCGGTGGCCACGCTGGCCGCGCAGTTCTTCGTGGTGTGGGCGCTGACCAAGTTTCCCTGGTTGTCGAACAACAGTTCCTCGGGCGTGATCACGGCGCAGCGGCTCGACCTGTTTGGCGTGGCGATCGACACCCCGGTGAAGAAGTATCTGTTTGTGCTGGGCATCGTCACCGTGCTGGCGCTGATCGCCAAGAACCTGGTGCGCTCGGCCACGGGCCGCGCGTGGATGGCGGTGCGCGACATGGATGTGGCGGCCGAGGTGATTGGCATCCCGCTGATGCGCACCAAGCTGTTGGCGTTCGCAGTCAGTTCCTTCTATTGCGGCGTGGCCGGCGCGCTGTATGCGTTCTGCTATCTCGGCTCGGTGGAGCCAGACGGCTTCTCGCTCGATCTGTCGTTCCGCATCCTGTTCATGATCATCATCGGCGGCGTAGGCAGCATCCTGGGCTCGTTCCTGGGCGCCGCATTCATCCTGCTGCTGCCGATCTTTCTCGACAACGTGCTGCCCGCGCTGGCGTCGTCGCTGCACCTGCCGTTCACGAACGCCACGGTGTCGCATATCCAGCTTATGGTGTTCGGCGGGTTGATTATCTTCTTCCTGATCGTCGAGCCGCATGGCCTGGCTCGCCTCTGGCAGATCGCCAAGGAGAAACTGCGCCTGTGGCCGTTCCCGCACTAACCCTGTGACCCGTATTTCATGTCGTTCCCATAACAACGCCCGATCGAGGTGAAGGAGACTGTGATGACAACCGTGTTTCGCAACGTGCAGCGCGCCGCCCTTGTGGTCAGCGTCGCGGCTGCCATGCTGGCACCGGCATTGCCGGCGCTGGCGCAAACCAATGATCAGTTCGTCGCGCTGCCAAGCTACCGTGTTGGCCCGTACGGCGCCAACGGCCAGTCGTTCTATGGCGGCTTCGTTGACTACCTGAACTACGTCAATCTCAAGGAGGGTGGCGTCAACGGCGTCAAGCTGAGCTGGGAAGAGTGCGAGACCGAGTACAACAACGCCAAGGGCGTGGAGTGCTACGAGCGCCTGAAGGCCAAGAGCAGTGCGAGCAAGGGCACCGCCTATCACACGATGTCCACGGGTATCTCGTACGCGCTGGTCGACAAGACCGCCGCCGACAAGGTGCCCCTGGTGATGATGGGCTACGGGCGTACCGATGCCGTGGATGGCTCGGTCTTCCCGTACGCGTTTCCGCTGGTGACGACGTACCAGATGCAGGTATCGGCCATCGTCAAGTTCCTGGCGACGAAGAACGGCGGATCGCTGGCCGGCAAGAAGATCGTCTACCTGTATCACGATTCGGCCTATGGCAAGGAGCCGATCGTCGCGCTCGAGGCCGAAGCCAAGCTCGGCAAGTTCAACCTGGTCGAGATTCCCGTGGCGCACCCGGGCAACGAGCAGGGCGCGCAGTGGCTCAAGATCCGCCAGGAGAATCCTGACTACGTGATCTTCTGGGGCTGGGGCGTGATGAACCAGACCGCGCTGAAGGCCGCGCAGAAGGTCGGTTACTCGCGCGACAAGATGATCGGGTCGTGGTGGGCCGGGTCCGAGGAGGACACGGTGCCGGCCGGCGAGGCCGCCAAGGGCTACATGAGCGCCACCTGGAACGTGGCTGGCAAGAACGTGCCGTTGATCGCTGACATCGAGAAGGTGGTCTACGGCGCCGGCAAGGGCAACATGCAGGATCGCAACAAGGTTGGCTCGGTGCTCTATAACCGCGGCGTGTCGGCGGCTGTGGTGACTGTCGAAGCCATCCGCGGGGCGCAGGCGAAGTTCGGCAAGGGCAAGGTGATGAACGGCGACGAAATGCGCTGGGCCTTCGAGAACCTGAACCTGACCAGTGCGCGGCTGCAGCAGGTTGGCGCCACCGGCCTGCTGCCGGAGATCAAGACGAGCTGCGACAACCACGAGGGCTCCGGCAAGGTGAAGATCCAGCAGTGGGACGGCGCCAAGTGGGTGGTGGTGTCCGACTGGATCGAGGGCAACAAGGGCCTGATCCACCCGCTGTTCAAGGCCACGGCGGCGCAGTACGCGAAGGAAAAGGGCATCACGCCGGCTTGCATGAAGTCGTAGGCGTTGCCTTTTCCCCGCTCCCACTCGCGGGGGCGGGGAGCAAAACGATCTGGGATGCGGACATGACCCTTCTATCCGTCAACAACATCGAAGTCATCTACGACCACGTGATCCTCGTGCTCAAGGGCGTGTCGCTCGAAGTGCCTGAGGGTCGCATCGTGGCATTGCTGGGCGCCAATGGCGCGGGCAAGACCACCACGCTCAAGGCGATCTCGAATCTGCTGCATGCGGAGCGTGGCGATGTCACCAAGGGCTCGATCGAATATCGCGGGCAGCGCGTGGACCAGCTCACGCCAAACGATCTGGTCAAACGCGGCGTGATCCAGGTCATGGAGGGGCGCCACTGCTTCGCGCACCTGACGGTCGAGGAAAACCTGCTGACGGGCGCCTATACCCGTGGGCTGTCGCGCGGCCAGACGCGCGATGAACTCGAGAAGATCTACGCGTACTTTCCGCGCCTGAAGACGCGCCGCAAATCGCAGGCGGGCTATACGTCCGGCGGCGAGCAGCAGATGTGCGCGATCGGGCGGGCCATGATGGCCAAGCCGGCGATGATCCTGCTCGACGAGCCGTCGATGGGTCTGGCGCCGCAGATCGTCGAGGAGATCTTCGAGATCGTGCGTGACCTGAATACCCGCGAGCGCGTCAGCTTCCTGCTGGCCGAGCAGAACACGATGGTGGCGCTGCGCCATGCCGACTACGGTTACATCCTCGAAAACGGCCGCGTGGTGATGGATGGCGATGCGGAATCGCTGCGCACCAACGAGGACGTCAAGGAGTTCTACCTGGGCGTGGCCGCCAACGATGCGGATGGTGCCGCGCGCAAGTCGTTCCGCGATGTGAAGAGCTACCGCCGCCGCAAGCGCTGGCTGGCGTGAACACAAGACAGACCATGGCTGCTGATCCTGTTGAATACTTCGATGCACTCGAGACACGCAACCCGGCCGAACGCGAGGCGGCGCTGTTTGCCGCCCTGGTGCGGCAGATTGCCCATGCGCAGTCGCGCGCGGCTTACTTCGCGGAGATACTCTGCGACATCGACGCGCGCGACATCACGTCGCGAGCCGCGCTGGCGACGCTGCCGGTCACACGCAAGTCCGAAATGACCATGCAGCAGCGTATCGCGCCGCCGTTAGGCGGCCTGAACGCGACCCCGCTGCGCGATCTGCGGCATGTGTTCCAGTCGCCGGGCCCGATCCACGAGCCCGACGGTCATGGACCAGACTGGTGGCGCACGGCGCGCGCCATGTTCGCCGCCGGCTTCCGAGAGGGCGATCTGGTCTACAACACGTTCTCGTACCACTTCACGCCGGCCGGCATGATGATGGAGTCGGGTGCGCACCGGCTTGGGTGCTGCGTGTTTCCGGCCGGCGTCGGGCAGACCGAGTCCCAGGTGCAGGCGATGGCCAGCCTGCAGCCTTCCGCCTACGCGGGCACGCCGTCGTTCCTGAAGCTGCTGATCGAGCGGGGCGAGGAAATGGGCATGGCGTGCTCCAGCATTTCCAAGGCGCTGGTCAGTGGCGAGGCCTGTCCGCCCGCGCTGCGTGCCTGGCTGCAGGACCACGGCATCACCGCGCGGCAGATGTATGGCACCGCCGATCTCGGCCTGATCGCCTATGAGACCGCAGGCGGCGATGGCTGGGTGGTCGACGAGGGCGTGCTGGTCGAGATCGTCGAGCCGGGCGGCACGGAGCCGATGCCGGAAGGCGAAGTCGGCGAGGTCGTGGTGACGGTGCTTGGCAATAGCGACTATCCGTTGATCCGCTTTGGCACGGGTGACCTGTCGGCGATCGTGGCCGATTCATCGCATCGGGCGAGTCCCTGCGGCCGGACCAATATCCGGCTCAAGGGATGGCTCGGGCGTGCCGACCAGGCTACCAAGGTCAAGGGAATGTTCGTGCACCCAGGGCAGGTGGGCGATGTCGTTCGGCGTCATGCGGAGATTCGCGCGGCGCGGCTGGTCGTGACAGGCACGGTTGGGGCCGATGTGATGACGCTGCATTGCGACGTCACGCGCGAAGACGAGGCGCTGGCGGCGGCCATCCGTGAATCCATGCGCGAAGTCCTGCGGCTGCGTGGCGAAGTCCGCTTCGTGCCGGCAGGATCGCTGCCGCAGGATGGCAAGGTGATCGAGGATGCGCGTAGTTACGACTGACTACGACTGACGTGTGCCGACCCGCGCGGCCGCCTGATCCGCACGCCGGATCATTCCGGCTGCGCGTTGCTGCTCCGCGCATGGCCGCCGCGAGGCCGCGTGGGCAGGCGCACCATCCACACGGTGGTCCCCAGCGCGATCGCGATCAGGGTGATCGACGCCACAGGCCGTTCGCGCATCAGCCATGCCGTGATGATCATCGAAGGCCACATCATCGACAACGCCAGGCATTTGGCCCGGAACGGGATGCTGCGGTGGGTCTGCCAATCGTGCACGAGCGGACCGAAGCGGTGATGTGCGAGCAGCCAGCGATGAAAGCGCTCCGAGCCACGCGCAAAGCACGCGGCCGCCAGCAGGACGAATGGTGTGGTGGGGAGGACTGGCAGGAAGATGCCGATGACCCCGAGCGCGAGGCTCAGGGTGCCGCAAGTGACCCAGAACGCGCGAATGGCGCGTTCGCGGTGCGTCAGCGTGGTCTGGCGTTCGGGGTCGTCTGGTTGCAACTGGAGAAATGCGGCTAGCGCGCCAAGGGCGGAAACGCCCTTATGCTACCAGCCCCAGGCGGGCGCGCGCGGCGTCGTACTCGCTCTTCATGCGCGCCACGATCTCTCCGGCGGTGGGGATGTCTTCGATCTGGCCCACGCCCTGACCGGCGCCCCAGATGTCCTTCCATGCCTTGGCCTTCGAGCTGCCGCTGGAGAAGTCCATCTTGCTCTTGTCGGCCACGGGCAGGTTCTCCGGATCGAGCCCCGAATTGACGATGCTCTCGCGGATGTAGTTGCCGTGCACGCCCGTGAACAGGTTCGTGTAAATGATGTCCGACGCGGCCGAACTGGTGATCGACTGCTTGTACTCGAGCGCTGCGTGCGCCTCTTGCGATGCGATGAAGCGTGTGCCCACGTAGGCGAAATCCGCGCCCATGGCCTGCGCGGCCAGCACGGCTTCACCGGTGGCGATGGAGCCGGACAGCGCGATCGGGCCGTCGAAGAACTTGCGCACTTCGCCCACCAGCGCGAACGGCGATAGCGTGCCGGCATGGCCGCCTGCACCGGCCGCCACCAGGATCAGGCCGTCAACGCCGGCCTCGATCGCTTTTTCAGCGTGGCGAATGTTGATGACATCGTGCAGCACGATGCCGCCGTAGCTGTGCACGGCGTCGATCATTTCCTTGGGCGGGGCGCGCAGCGACGTGATGAAGATCGGCACCTTGTGTTCGACGCAGACCTTCACGTCATGCTCGAGGCGCGCGTTGGAGGCGTGCACGATCTGGTTGACCGCGATCGGGCCCACCGGCTTGCCGGGATTCGCCGCCTTGAAGTTGGCCAGTTCCGCCTGGATCTGGGTCAGCCATTCATCGAGCAGTTCGGCGGGGCGCGCGTTTAGCGCGGGGAACGAGCCGACGATGCCGGCCTTGCACTGCGCCAGCACCAGTTCCGGATAGCTGACGATGAACATTGGCGACGCGATAACGGGCAGGGCCAGGTTTTGCAGCACTGGCGGAATAAGCTTGGCGGCAGGCATGAAGTCTCCTCACATCCGTGTTATGGAACGATCGTTCGATTATAGGGAGTTTCGGGTAGCGTGGCGCCGGGCTAGAGGGCGCAGTCTATGCGCTTGCCTTGGGGTCTGGAATGGGAATCCTGCCAATCGTCCCCTGCGCGGTTGGGGCACGAAGACCTCGCCTGCTTGCTGAAAGCCACGACGAGTCGTGAGTTAGCGCAGAGCCAAAAAAAAAAGGCCCCGCTGGGTTAGCGGGGCGATTACCACGAAGACTGATAAGAAGAGACGGTCAGACACCTGCCAATGCCTTACCGTGAGACGAATCTTAGTAGCTGTTTGTGACCGCAAGAAGTCAGGCCGAGGACAATTCCGGAAAACCCTGAGTTTGGCCTTTCCGGACGATTTTCGGCCCATGCCCTGACTCCGGTCAGATCTTCTCGAGCAGCAGACCCTTCAGATATTCGCCTTCCGGGAAGGCCGCCGACATCGGATGGTCCGTGCCGGCCGACAGGCGGCGCAGGATCCGCGCATCCGAGCGCGCATCGGTGGCCGCGCCCGCCACGATCTTCTGGAACAGCTCCATGCTGATCGCACCCGAGCACGAGTACGTGAACAGCAGGCCGCCCGGACGCAGCAACTGCATCCCGACCAGGTTGATTTCCTTGTAAGCGCGGGCAGCACGGTCGATATGCTGTGCCGACGGCGCGAACTTGGGCGGGTCCAGCACGATCAGGTCGAACTGACGGCCCTCGGCGCGGAACTCGCGCAGCGTCTTGAAGACATCCGCGTCGAGCCACGTGGCGCGCGCCGGATCGAAACCGTTCAGCGTCACGTTGCTGGCCGCGATCTTGAGCGCCTCGCCCGACGAATCGATCGACGTCACCGACGTGGCGCCGCCACGCAGCGCCGCCAGCGAGAAGCCGCCGGTGTAGCAGAAGCAGTTCAGCACCTCGCGGCCCTCGGCGAGGTCGCCGACGAGCTTGCGGTTGTCGCGCTGGTCCACGTAGAAGCCGGTCTTGTGGCCGTTGCGCACGTCGACGTGGTAGCGCACGCCGTGCTCGGTCACCGACAGCTCCGGGTCGGGCTCGGCGCCGGCCAGCACGCCGGTCACCAGCGGCAGTCCTTCGCGCTGGCGCACCGCCGCGTCAGAACGTTCGTAGACGTTCGGGCAGCCGGTTTCCTTGATCAGCGCCTGCACCAGCGCGTCCTTCCATTGCTCCACGCCCGCGGCGTTGAACTGGCAGACGAGCTGGCCGCGTTCGCCCTGGCCGTAGTAGTCGACGATCAGACCTGGCAGGCGGTCGGACTCGCCGAAGATCAGGCGCACGGCGTCGGTGTCGCGCACCCATTGCTTGCGGTGTGTCAGGGCCGCCGACACGCGGCGCTTGAACATCGCGTGATCGACCGGCTCGTTCTCGTCGAACGTCCAGACACGCGCGCGGATCTGTGATTCGGGGCTGTACGCGCCGCGCGCCAGGAAGCGGCCGTCCGCGCTGCGGATGACCACGGTCGATCCCGGTTCGCAACGGCCTTCGGTAGCGGCGATGCCCGTGGCGTAGACCCACGGATGGCGCCGGAGCAGAGACTTTTCCTTGCCCGGCTTGAGGGTGATGACGTTCATGCGGTTACAGCACCACCTTGACCATCGGATGCCCGGTCAGCGCGCGATACAGCTCGTCGAGTTGCTCGCGGCTCGTGACCCACACGGTCACCGTCAGCCCCAGATAGTTGCCGTTGCGGGACGGACGCATCTCCATCTTGCCGGCGTGGAAGTTCGGGTCGAAGTCCTGGATCAGGGTCACGATCGCTTCGGCGAAGCCATCCTGCATCGCGCCCATGACCTTGATCGGGAAATCGCTCGGGTACTCGATCAGCGACTGTTCCGGCGGAATCTCCCCCGGAATCAGCGGACCGTTGTTCGAATCTGTAGACATCTCGAATCCTTGAACTCTTACTTGCGCTTGAACCAGAGGCGGATCGTATCCCACAGGCGGCCGAAGAAGCCGGCCTCCGGCACTTCCTCGAGCGCCACCACCGGGAATTCCGCCACCTTGTTGGCGCCGTCCATCAGCTTGACGGTGCCCACCTGCTGGCCGGCCGTGATTGGCGCGATCAGCAGTTCCTGGCGCTCCAGCACCGGCTTGAGGCGCGAGCCCGTGCCCTTGGGCACCGTGACGAACGTCTCGTTGGCCACGCCGATCTTGATCGTGCCGGTCTTGCCCTTGTAGATGTCGGGCGTGGCCAGCACCTGGCCCTTGTCGTACAGGCGCAGGGTGTCGAAGAACTGGAAGCCGTAGTTCAGGATCTTCAGGCTTTCCTGTGTGCGGATCTGCTCGGTGGCCGTGCCGATCACGATCGACACCAGTCGGCGCGAGCCGTTGGGCACATTGGCCAGCGGACGCTTTGCCGACGAAATCAGGCAGTAGCCTGCGGACTTCGTATGGCCGGTCTTCACGCCGTCCACGGTCGGGTCGATGTACAGCAGGCGGTTGCGGTTCGGCTGCCTGATCTTGTTATAGGTGAACTCCTTCTGCGAGTACATCGAGTAGTACTCGGGAAAGTCCTTGATCAGGCGCGTGGTCAGGATCGCCAGGTCCACCGCCGTGGTGTAGTGGTTCGGATCGGGCACACCGTCGGTGTTCGTGAAGTGCGTGTTCTTCATGCCCATGCGCTGGGCTTCACGGTTCATCATCACGACGAAGCCTTCTTCCGAGCCGCCCACGGCTTCGGCCAGCGCCAGCGAGGCGTCGTTGCCCGACTGGACGATCAGGCCCAGCAGCAGGTCCTGCACGCTGACCGGCTTGCCGGCTTCGATGAACATGCGCGATTCATCGCTTTTCACCTTGCGCACGATGTCGGTCGGCGTGACGGTCTGATCCAGCGTCAGGCGCTTTTCCTTGAGCGCCTCGAACGCCAGGTAGGCCGTCATCAGCTTGGTCAGCGACGCCGGCTCGATGCGCATATCTGCATTCTGTGACGCCAGCGCCTGGCCGCTCGTCACGTCGTACAGCATCCAGGACTTGGCGGCGACCTGTGGCACCGGCACGCCTTGCGCCATCACGGCTGCGGGCGCGGCGGCGAGTGTTGCCGCAACGATTACGGGAGCAATGGCGGATGCGACGTACGGCGTGACTCTGTTCAGCATGTGTAGGTTTCCAACAAGAAAGGATTGGCGCGGGCGGGGCGATTCACCGGTCCCACGCGTTGACGACGAGCTGCTTGATCAGGTGCAGCTTGCGATGAAAGAAATGGTCGGCGCCAGGAATGACGATGACCGGCAGGTCCTGCGGGCGTGCCCAGTCGAACACGCTGGCGAGCGGCACGGTGTCGTCCTGCTCGCCGTGGATCACGATTGTGTCGGCCGGCACGTTGGCCACGTCCCAGCGGCTCGTGGCGGTACCCACCACCACCAGGCGTTGCGCGGGCGTGCCCGCTTCGGCCAGACGGCGCGCCACGTGCGTCTGCACGAAGCTGCCGAACGAGAAACCGCCCAGCGCCAGCGGCAGCGTGGCCACGTCGGGCGACCACGCGGTCTGCGTGCGCATCCAGTCGATCACGGCGAGCAGATCGTCCTGCTCGCCAATGCCCTTGTCGTGCTCACCGGCCGTGCCGCCAACGCCACGGAAGTTGGGGCGCACCGTGGCGTACCCCAGCGCAACGAAGGTACGCGCCAGCGTCTGCGCGACCTTGTTGTCCTTGGTGCCCGCGAACAGCGGGTGCGGATGCGCGACGAGAGCCAGACCGCGCACGGGCGCGTTCTGCGGCAGATCGATGGAGATGTCGATGGCGCCGACAGGGCCGGCGACGGTGGTGACCTGGGTATGCGCGTTCATGGTGGCAGGCGGCTCTCGCACAACGGGGCAACTACTGGGCTACTACTGGGTAACTACAGCGCAGCTACGGAACTACAACAGCGGCACAACAAAAAACCGGGCTGGACCCGGCATGGCTCGGCGGGTAACGCGTTTCAGCGATCGACCATCAGACGCTGCACGGGCTTTCCGTTGATCAGATGGCTTTCGATGATTTCGTCGATGTCCTGCTCGTCGACGAAGGTGTACCAGACGGCCTCGGGGTAGACCACGAGCACCGGTCCAAGTTCACAGCGGTTCAGGCAGCCGGCCTTGTTGATGCGCACGCGGCCTTCGCCACCGGCGATACCAAGCTCCTTGCAGCGTTTCTTGGCGTATTCCTGCATGGCCTTCGCATTGTGGTCGGCGCAGCAGGCAGAGCCATCGTCGCGCTGGTTCAGGCAGAAGAAGACGTGGTGTTGGTAGTAGCTGCTCATGACGGCTGACTTGGGGCGCGGTGTGGCGAGGCGTCGTGGCCTGCCATCGCCCGTAATTGGAAGCTCGGAATTATACGTGTTCACGGCCTCCACTCCGCGTAACACGTGGTGCACGGAATTCCGGAATCCGGGCCCTGGCCGGGGCCGTCGGGCCGCTCTCCCGCCATGATGGGCGCCCGAATGCGACGGCGGCTCCACAAATATCGAGGTTTGGGGCCATCTGGCCTTCCGAATCTCCGGAGCTGCGAATTCCGGATTTCCGGAATTCCAGAACCCGGTGCCACTGGATTTCTCCTCTTTTCTTTGAAATCAATGACTTGCGTCTGGGTGCCCAGATGGCACGCCTGTTGCAAATAGTTACTTCCAGACGCGCCGCCGTTCAGGTCGAGGCGCGCAACGCGCCACGCCATCGTGCGCCGGGGCACCGGTCAAACACCGAGGACGACATCATGAGGAAACCCTTCTACAAGATCCTGTACGTGCAGGTCCTGTTCGCGATATTCGTGGGCATCCTGCTGGGCCACTACTGGCCCGACACCGGCGTGGCCATGAAGCCGCTCGGTGACGCCTTCATCAAGCTGATCAAGATGATCATTGGTCCGATCATCTTCTGTACCGTGGTGTCCGGCATTGCCGGCATGCGCGACATGAAGAAGGTGGGCCGCGTGGGTGGCAAGGCGCTGCTTTACTTCGAGATCGTGTCAACGTTCGCGCTGCTGCTCGGCCTGATCGCCACGCACGTACTCAAACCGGGCGTGGGCTTCAACATCGATCCGGCCACGCTGGACACGAAGTCGATCGCGCAGTACGTGTCGAAGGCACACGGTCAGAGCACCGTCGAATTCTTCATGCACATCATCCCGGACACGATCTTCAGCGCGTTCGCCAACGGCGACATCCTGCAGATCCTGATGGTCTCGATGTTCTTCGGATCGGCGCTGGCCGTGGTGGGTGAGCGCGCGCGCATCATCCACGACATGGTGGACCAGGTGTCGAAGGTGTTCTTCCACATCGTGCACGTGATCACGAAGGTGGCCCCGATCGGCGCGTTCGGCGCGATGGCCTTCACCATCGGCAAGTACGGCCTGGGCTCGCTGATTCCGCTGCTCAAGCTGATCGGCACGTTCTACCTCACGGCGATCGTGTTCGTGCTGGTGGTGCTGGGTACCGTGGCGCGCCTGACCGGTTTCTCGATCATCCGCTTTGTCGCGTATATCAAGGAAGAACTGCTGATCGTGCTCGGCACCAGCTCCTCCGAGGCCGCGCTGCCGCACCTGATGGAGAAGATGGAGAAGCTCGGCTGCTCGAAGTCGGTGGTGGGCCTTGTTGTGCCGACCGGTTACTCGTTCAACCTGGACGGCACCAACATCTACATGACGATGGCGGTGATCTTTATCGCGCAGGCCACCAACATCGAGCTGACGCTGATGCAGCAGCTCACGATCCTGGCCGTGGCGATGGTGACCTCGAAGGGCGCCAGCGGCGTGACCGGCTCGGGCTTCATCACGCTGGCAGCCACGCTGGCCGTGGTGCCGACGATTCCGGTGGCCGGCATGGTGCTGATCCTCGGTATCGACCGCTTCATGAGCGAATGCCGCGCGCTGACGAACATCGTCGGCAACGGCGTGGCCACGGTGGTGGTCTCGGCGTGGGAGCACGAGCTCGACCGCGCCCGCCTGACCCGCGTGCTGCGGGGCGAAGATGAGGCGAGCAGCCTCGCCGACGCCAGCGCCCGCTGACGTGACCCGGGCAGCGACCGGCGCCCCGCAGGAAGGGGGCGCCGGCGCTGTCCCGGATGAACCTGCCGGCCATCCCCGCCAGCGGGTATCATCGGCGCGAGAGCTTCCGCGCGCGCCGATGCCCCATTCCGACGACTTCCTTGCCGTGCATGACCCTGCCGCGCCCGGCCCGGTGCACGCGCCGGAGTCGAGCACGCGCTGGTGGGGGTTTGCCGCCGCGCTGATGGTGGGGCTTCTGGCGCTGTGCTCGCTGACCTGGCTGTTTTCGGTCCAGCGCGGCATCGCCGCATTGCAGCAGTCCACGGCCATGCGTGCCGACCGTTATGCGGCCACGCTCGAATCGACGCTGGACCGCTACGAATTCCTTCCCGCGCTGGTATCGCTGCACCCTTCGGTGCGCGCGCTGCTGGCCAATCCTGAAGACCCGGCCCGTATTGCCGTGGCCAACAACTACCTGGCCGAGGTCAATACCCGGGCCCGCGCGTCGGCCACCTACGTCATCGCAGCCAGCGGGCTGGCACTGGCCGCCAGCAATCATGGCGAGCCGGGCAGCTTCGTCGGTACCGACTACCGCTTCCGCCCGTACTTCCAGATGGCATCGCGCGGCCAGATTGGCCGCTTCTACGCGATCGGCATCACCAGCGACGAGCCCGGCTACTACATCGCCCAGCCGATCGAGTCGGGCGGCAAGGTCATCGGCGTGACGGTGGTGAAGCTGAACCTCGAATGGTTCCAGCGCGCGGGCTCCGGTAGCACCGAGCCGCTGATGGTGTCCGACGACCACGGCGTGATCTTCCTGTCGTCGGTGCCGGGCTGGCAGTACCGCACGCTTCGGCCCCTGCCGCCCACGCTTCAGGCCGAGCTGCACAACACGCGCCAGTATCACGACGTCGATGTCACGCCGCTGCCGATCCAGCCGCTGGATTCCCCGGTCTCGCGCTGGCTGGCCAGCACCACGCTCAACGATGGCGAACGGCTGGTGAGGGTTGGCGGCGCGGGCAGCACGGGGGCCACGGCACGAGATGGCGATGACGGTCAGGGCGCGCACTTCGGTCTGTCCAGCGATGGCGCGGACCGCTACCTGGAAATCAATCGCGCCGTCGGGCCCGCCGGCTGGAACATGCAGGTGATGGCGCAACTGGACCCGGTGCTGGCCAGCGCGCGCACCGCGACGATTGGCGCGGCGCTGGCCTATGCGTGCATCTGCCTGCTGCTGGTGAACCTGCGCCAGCGCCGCCAGCGCGCGCGTGACATGCAATACAGCCGCCGGCTGCTGGAAGCGGCCTACGATCAACTGGAACGGCGCGTGGAGGCTCGTACGGCCGACCTGATGGCGATCAACGAGCAACTCGAAGCCGAAGTGACCGAGCGCGCGCGGACCGAAGGTGAACTGCGCGCGACGCAGGATGAACTGGTGCAGGCCAGCAAGCTGGCGGCGCTGGGGCAGATGGCAGCCGGCATCACCCATGAACTGAACCAGCCGCTGGCGGCCCTGCGCACGTTCTCGGACAACACGCGCGTGTTGCTGGAGCGTGGCCAGCTCGATGCAGCCACCGGCAATCTCTCCGCCATCGCCGATCTGACCGAGCGGATGGGCAAGATCACGGGCCAGCTCAAGCTGTTCGCGGGCAAGGCGCGTCAGCGCCGCAATGCCGTGCGCGTGCGCGCCGCCATCGACCATGTGCTGCAACTGATCGCGCCACGGCTGGGTCGGGTGATGCTACGGGTGCGGGGGCTCGACGGCGACACGGCGGACCTGGCCGTATGGGCCGACGAACTCAAGCTCGAGCAGGTGCTGCTGAATCTCGTCGGCAATGCGCTCGATGCCATTGCGGCGGCCGGCGCCGAGGATGGCCGCGTCGATATCGCCGTCAGCGCGACGGACGAGACCGTGACGCTGGTCGTGCGCGACAATGGGCCCGGCATCGCGCCGGAAGCGCTGCCACGCCTGTTCGAGCCGTTCTTCACGACCAAGGAGATCGGTCAGGGGCTCGGCCTGGGGCTGGCGATTTCGACGTCGATCGTGCGCGAGTTCGGCGGGCAGCTGACGGCCGGCAATGTCGAAGGTGGCGGCGCGGAATTCGTCGTGACACTGCGGCGCTCGCGCCAGACGGCCACGGCGTGAGGTGCCTGAACGGCGTCAAGGATGACAGGTAAAGACATGATTGCGATGCGGGACGGATTGCGTGTGCTGTTTGTCGAGGACGAACCACTGGTGCGTCAGGCGACGGCGCAGAGCCTGGAACTGGCTGGTTTCTCGGTGCTGGCGCTGCCTTCGGCTGAAGCGGCGATGCCGCATCTTGGCGCGGATTTTCCCGGGGTGCTGGTTACCGATGTGCGTCTGTCCGGCGCGAGCGGGCTGGACCTGTTGCAGCACTGCCGCAATGCCGCGCCGGGCGTGCCGGTGATCCTGGTCACGGGGCACGGCGATATCACGATGGCGGTGCAGGCGATGCGCGAGGGCGCCTATGACTTCATCGAGAAGCCGTTCGGCGCGGATCGCCTGACCGAAACGGTGCGCCGCGCGCTGGAGCGCCGCGCGCTTGAGCTGGAGAACCACGCGCTGCGCCGCGAGCTGGCTGGCCCGGCTGCCGGCACGCGGATCATCGGCCGGTCGCCGGCGATCGCGCAGGTGCGCGACCTGATCGCCAATGTGGCGGCCACCGATGTGCCGGTGATGATCAACGGCGAGACCGGTACGGGCAAGGAACTCGTGGCGCGGAGCCTGCACGCGCTCTCCACGCGGCGTGACCAGCCCTTCATCGCGCTGAATTGTGGTGCCGTGCCAGAGTCGATTTTCGAGAGCGAGATGTTCGGCCATGAGGCCGGCGCATTTACCGGCGCGGGCAAGCGGCGCGTGGGCAAGCTCGAACATGCGTCGGGCGGCACGCTGTTCCTCGACGAGATCGAGAGCATGCCGCTGGCCTTGCAGGTGAAGCTGCTGCGCGTGCTGCAGGAGGGCACGCTGGAGCGGCTCGGCTCGAATACGTCGATACCCATCGACGTGCGCATCATCGCGGCTTCGAAGGGGGATATGGAAGCACTGGTGGCGCAGGGCATGTTCCGGCAGGATCTGCTGTACCGGCTCAACGTGGTGACGATTCCGCTACCGCCGCTGCGCGAGCGGCGCGAGGACATCGTGCCGCTGTTCGAGCACTTCATGCTCGTTGCCGCCGTGCGCTATCAGCGGCCGGCGCCGATCCTGTCCGAGATGCAGCGCCAGCAACTGATGCAGCGGCCCTGGCCCGGCAATGTGCGGGAACTGCGCAACGCGGCAGATCGACTGGTGCTGGGCGTGCCGGAAGGTGGGCACGCCGGCGGCAAGGCGGATCCCGTTGACGAATCGACGCCGCTGCGCGAGCGGATGGAGCGCTACGAGCGCGCCGTGATCGCCGATACGCTGGCCCGCACGGGCGGTGCGGTCAGCCAGGCGGCGGACCTGCTGCAAGTGGGCAAGGCGACGCTTTACGACAAGATCAAACGCTACGGACTGTAACGGCCGTACTCGGGGAAGGCGGGGGTCGGTACACTCTGGCCCGGCTCTCTTCCCCGGTTTCCTATCCCGCGATATCCCGCGATACCCCGCGAGCGGAATAACGGTAGGGCAGAGGGCAAGCGCCTCCATTGCTAACGCCCCGACCCATGCCCCACGCCCATCCCGCCGACATCGACGGCCACCACCTGACCCCCGACACCGTCGCCGCCATCGCACGCGGCGAGCGCGCCGCCATCGTCCCGGAGCCCGTCCTTGGCAAGGTTGCCGATGCCCGCGCCCGCTTCGAGCAGGTGGCTGCGGCCAATGTGCCGATCTACGGCGTCTCCACGGGCTTTGGCGAACTGGTACACAACTGGGTCGACATCGAACATGGCCGTGCGCTGCAGGAGAACCTGCTGCGCAGCCATTGCGCCGGTGTGGGTCCGCTGTTTTCGCGCGACGAGGTCCGCGCGATGATGGTCGCGCGTGCCAATGCGTTGGCACGCGGATATTCGGCGGTGCGGCCGGCCGTTATCGAACAACTGCTGAAGTATCTGGAAGCCGGTATCACGCCGGCCGTGCCGCAGGTGGGTTCGCTCGGGGCCAGCGGTGATCTGGCGCCTCTGTCGCACGTCGCCATCACGCTGATCGGCGAAGGCAAGGTGCTGACCGACGATGGCGGTACGGCACCCACGGCCGAAGTCCTGCGCGAGCGTGGCATCACGCCGCTCGCGCTGGCGCACAAGGAAGGGCTGGCGCTGATCAACGGGACATCGGCCATGACCGGGGTGTCGTGCCTGTTGCTGGAGACGCTGCGCGCGCAGGTCCGGCAGGCCGAGATCATCGCGGCGCTGGCGCTCGAAGGACTGTCCGCCTCGGCCGATGCCTTCATGGCCCATGGGCACGACATCGCCAAACCGCATCCGGGACAGATCCGCTCGGCGGCGAACATGCGCGCGCTGCTGGCCGATTCGGCGCGGCTTTCCGGGCATGGCGAACTGTCCGCCGAGATGAAGACACGCGCGGGCGAGGCCAAGAACACCGGCACTGGCGTGTTTATCCAGAAGGCCTACACGCTGCGCTGCATTCCGCAGGTGCTTGGCGCGGTGCGCGATACGCTTGACCATTGCGCCACCGTGGTCGAGCGCGAGCTCAATTCATCGAATGACAATCCGCTGTTCTTCGAAGACGGCGAGCTGTTCCACGGCGGCAACTTCCACGGCCAGCAAGTGGCATTCGCAATGGACTTCCTGGCCATCGCCGCCACGCAACTGGGCGTGGTGTCGGAGCGCCGCCTGAACCGCCTGCTGAGCCCGCATCTGAACAACAATCTGCCGGCGTTCCTGGCGGCGGCGAACGAGGGGCTGTCGTGCGGGTTTGCCGGGGCACAGTATCCGGCCACGGCGCTGATCGCCGAGAACCGCACGATCTGCAGCCCGGCGAGCATCCAGAGCGTGCCGTCGAACGGCGACAACCAGGATGTGGTCAGCATGGGGCTGATCGCCGCTCGCAATGCCCGCCGCATTCTCGACAATAACCAGTACATCCTCGCGCTGGAGTTGCTGGCGTCATGCCAGGCTGCCGAACTCGCGGGCGCGGTCGAGCAACTGGCGCCGGCAGGCCGCGCCGTGTTCGCGTTCGTGCGGGAGCGCGTGCCGTTCCTGTCGATCGATCGCTATATGACCGACGACATCGAGGCTATGGCGGCGCTGCTCCGTCAGGGCGCGCTGGTTGAGGTCGTGCGTGGCGCAGGCATCGAACTGGCCTGACGAACTCTGGCGGTAACTTTCGGTAACTAGCGGTTTCCTACTTCCACATGCCGCGCATTCGGCTGGCGAGGTCTACCTGCGGTAGCGTGGCCTTCGCCTGGCCTTCCCCCGGCATCGGCGCGGGCGGCCACGAGCGGCTGTAGAAATTCGGCATCACGCGGTTCGGCAGGAAGCGCGTGCGCGATGCGTAGACGTGGCGATCGCCAAAGCCGACCTGGTTGTGCACGTAGAAGCGCTGTGGCACGACGATGTCGAGGTGGTCGCGCGCGCGCGTCATCGCCACGTACAGCAGGCGGCGCTCTTCCTCGATTTCCTCGGTGGTGCCGGTGGCAAGATCGGATGGCATGCAGCCATCGACTGCATTGAGCACGTACACGGCCTTCCACTCCTGCCCCTTGGCCGAGTGGATCGTCGACAGAATCAGGTAGTCCTCGTCGCGCGAGGGCACGCCCGATTCGTCGCTCGACGCGCTGGGCGGGTCGAGCGTGAGTTCGGTGAGGAAGCGTTCCCGCGACGCATAGGTGGCCGCGATGTGTTCGATCTGCTGCAGGTCCGCCTGCCGCGCGGCGGCATCGTCGTGCATCCGTTCGAGGTGCGGCATGTACCAGGCGATCACCTGCTCGAATTCAGATGGCCAGGGCGAAGTCGGCGCCATCAGCGCACGCGCCAGCGTCACCAGTTCATCCCAGGCGGGCGCGGCGGCGGGGGGCGGCTCGAAGGCTTCGAGCGCGATCAACGGTTCGGTGGCGGCTTCCAGTCCTTCGAGCACGCGCGCGGCCGTTTTCGGGCCGACGCCGGGCAGCAACTGCAGCGTGCGGAATCCGGCCATGCGGTCGCGTGGATTTTCCAGCCAGCGCACCACGGCCATCACGTCCTTGACGTGCGTCGACTCCAGAAACTTCAGTCCGCCGAACTTCACGAACGGGATATTGCGCCGGGCCAATTCGATCTCGACCTGGGCGCTGTGGTCGGCCGCGCGGAACAGCACCGCCTGCTGCATCAGCGACAAGCCAGCCTCGCGCCGCGCCAGTACCTGCTCGACGACGAAGCGCGCCTGCTCGGCCTCGTCGTTGACCACCACCACGCCGGGCTTCTCCGCCGATTCGCGCAGGGACCAGAGATCCTTGGTGAAGCGTTCGGCCGCGAGGCCAATCACGGCATTGGCGGCACCGAGGATCGGCTGCGTCGAGCGATAGTTCTGCGACAGCGTGACCTGCTCGGCCGGCGGCGAGAACTGTGTCGGGAAATCGAGGATATTGCGCACGGTGGCGCCGCGGAATGCGTAGATCGACTGCGCGTCATCGCCCACCACGGTCAGGCCGCGCCCTTGCGGCTTGAGCGCCAGCAGGATCGACGCCTGCAACGCGTTGGTGTCCTGGTACTCGTCGACCAGCACATGGTCGAAGCGCGCGCCCATGTCCTGCGCCAGTGCGGGCTCGGTCATCGCCTGCGCCCAGTAGAGCAGCAGGTCGTCGTAGTCGAGCACCTGCTGCTTCTGCTTGGCTTCCACGTAGGCGGCGAACAGGCCCTTGAGCGCGTCCGCCCACATCGCGTAGCGCGGGAACTGCGTCTTCAGCACAACCTCGAGCGGCAACTGTGTGTTGACCACACGCGAATAGATTGCGAGGCAGGTTTCCTTGCGCGGGAAGCGTGAGGTCTGCTCGGATAGTCCGAGGTCATGGCGTACCACGTGCATCAGGTCGGCCGCATCGCCGCGGTCGCTGATGGTGAAGGTCGGAGCAAGCCCGAGCGTTTCGGCGTACTCGCGCAGCAGGCGGGCGCCGATGGCGTGGAACGTGCCTGACCACTGCAGCGCGGCGCGCCCCGCGCCGGTCTGGATGCCGAGTGCCTGGTCGACTATGCGCTCGACACGGCGGCCCATTTCGGACGCGGCGCGGCGCGAGAACGTCAGCAGCAGGATGCGGCGCGGATCGGCGCCGTTCACGACCAGATGCGCCACCCGATGCGCGAGCGTGTTGGTCTTGCCAGAGCCCGCGCCGGCGATGATCAGCAGCGGCGCGTCACCGTCGTACTCCACCGCCGCGCGCTGTTCCGGATTCAGCCGGGAAAGATAGACGGGGGCGTCGGCGACCTCGGTGTCGGGCGACTCGGCAGCGGCTTCAGGGGCAAGTTCCGGTAACACGTCAGGGCAGGCAGTCGGATGGATGCGATGAGAAAAATCTGGCACTCACTGTATATCCATACAGCCCTGACAGGCAAGCCGGATGCCCGACGATGTGAGCCGGGCAACAAAAAAGGTGCCGCATGGGCACCTTTTCGTTGGGTTTGGCGTTGTTCAGGCCGCGTTGGCCAGTGCGCCGTCGAGCAGCTTGTGCAGGGCGTCCCACTCGGGCTCGCCCACGTAGCGCTTGAGAATCTTGCCGTTCTTGTCCACCACGAAGGTCGTCGGCGTGAGCTGGACGTTGCCGAAGGCCTTGGCCGCCGCGCCGTCGGCGTCCATCGCCACCTTGAATGGCAGTTCACGGGTCTTGGCGTAGTTCATCACGTACATCGGCGGGTCGTAGTTCATCGCCACCGCCACGAAGTCCAGCCCCTTGTCCTTGAACTGCTTGTAGGTGCTGACCATCTGAGGCATTTCCTTGACGCACGTGGCGCAGCTTGTGGCCCAGAAGTTGATCAGGTAGACCTTGCCCTTCAGGTCGCCAGTGCTGAGCTTTTCGCCCGAAAGCAGCGTGAATGTGGCGTCGGGGACCGTATTCGCGGGCGTCATGGCGCGGTAGCCGAAGAAGCCGAGCAGCGCGACGATGACAACGGCTACAGCGATCGGCCAGCGCTTCTTGCTCGAAGGTGTGGCAGGGGTGGCGGAATTCGACATGGGGTTACGGTCCCGAGGGGAGGCCATCTACAGACAGCGGCTATTCTACTGCCGCTGTTAGCCGGCAGTGGCAAGCCGGATCAAATGCGCACTATCTGCGGCATTCCGCCGCATTTCCTGGTGATTGACTACTTGGACGCCGCCAGCCCTTCGGCGAGCTTGGCGCGTGCCGTATCCACGGCTTGTTCGAGGTAGGCGCCGTAGAAGTCCGGCTGCAGGCCGCGCAGCGGGCTGGCCAGGTTGCGGCCGTTACGATCCAGGAACAGGACGGTCGGGGCCACCGTGATGTTGTGGGCGCGTGCCCATTGCTTTGCGGTGGTCATGGTGCCGTCGGCGTCGCGCAGCGGCGTGTCGGCCGTCATGTCGAGCTCGCGCGCGGTGATCTCGCCGGCGGCTGCCTGTGGCGCCAGATAGTTGCGGCGGGCGGTCTCGCAATACGTGCAGCCGGGCAAGCTGACCAGCACGACCAGCGGCCCGCCCTGTTTCGCGGCGTCGGCGGACTGGGCGGCAATATCGGTGACGGGCGGCAGATGGCTTGCCGCCATCGACACGGCCGGGCCCACCAGCAGCAACAGCGCGGCGAGACCATGCAGAACGGAGCGAAGCAGGGGCGTGCGGGGCGTCATGCTGGGGCGTCGGTGGGTATTCGTGAGAACCTGGTGAAGACGTCGCCGCATTTGATTTCGTGCGCATCTGGTGCGAACGTGCGCGGCTTCCCGGATAATACCGGCTTGCGCCAGATTGCGCCGACATCCCCCATGCGCCGCCCCAGCCCCCGACCTGCCCCTCGCGTTCCCCTGCTGATTGCCATCGTGCTGCTGGCTCTGGCCGGCTGCTCGCCGCGCTATGACTGGCGCACCATCGTCTCGAACGAAGGGCAGTATGCGGCGCTATATCCGGACAAGCCGACCAGCGCCGCACGCGATGTGGCGATCGCCGGGCGCCAGTTGCCGATGCGCATGGAGGCCGCCCGGATCGACAACACGTTGTTCGCCGTCGGCGTGGTTTCCCTTCCCGCCGACGATGCGGGGCTACGGCGTGAGGCGCTGGCGTCGATGCAGGCCGGCCTGGTAGGCAACCTCGGTGCGCATCCCGACAGCCCCGCGCGCTCGCGTCCGGTCACGGTCATGTCGGCGGGGCAGCCACCCGTCGCGCTGGACGGCGTGGAGGTGACTGTCGCTGGCATATCGCCCCAGGACAAATCACCGCGCCGACTGACCGCGCGGCTGGTGGCGTCCGGCTCGCGCGTCTATCAGGCAGTGGTGCTCGAGGCCGGCGATGCGGCGAAGGATGCGCGCCAGGCCGAGCAGGTCGAGCAGTTCCTCACCGGTTTTCACCCGTTCTAAATCCGTTCCAAGTCTTTCAGGTAGTCAATCAAGGAGTTCGTCATGCGTTGGGAAGTCTGGCTGGCCTATTTTGCCGCGTGCTGGGTGATCGCTGTCTCGCCCGGTTCGGGCGCCGTGCTGTCGATGAGTCACGGCCTGTCATACGGCCTGAAGAAGACGTCGACGACGATTCTGGGCCTGCAGACCGGCCTGGTGATCATCCTGCTGATCGCAGGCGGTGGACTTGGCGCACTGCTGCTGGCGTCCGAAGAAGCATTCCTGGTGGTCAAGACGATTGGCGCGATGTATCTGATCTACCTGGGTATCCAGCAGTGGCGTGCCAAGGTTGAGACGAACCCGCAGAACAGCGAGGACAAGACGGTGCGTGTGGCCACCATGAGCCGGCGCCGGCGCTTCGCCACGGGGCTGCTGACGAACGTCACCAACCCCAAGGGCATCATCTTCATGGTGGCCGTGCTGCCGCAATTCATCGACCCGACGCATGCGCTCGGGCTGCAACTGGCTATCCTGGCGGCGACGATGTGCTTTGTGGACCTGATCGTGATGCACGGCTATGCGCTACTGGCGTCGCGCATGCAGGGCCTGTTCCGCAACGCGCGTGCCGTGCGCTGGCAAAACCGTTTCTTCGGCAGCGTGCTGGTGGCCGTGGGCACCGCGCTGTTCTTTGTCCGGCGTCATCACGCCTGAGCGTTGATGGCGAGGGCGGGTGGCGCACGGTCGACAGGTTTGCTTCAATAGGGAGTGATCAGGAATCTATGGAGAACCCCGATGCCTGCCGTCGCCCACCTGCAAACCACGTATCGCGCCCATCGGGAGCCTCCACCGGGTGAGCCGACGCCGCCCGGCTTCCCCGCCGACCAGCCGCCGATCGAGGAGCCGCCACCGCCACCGGTGGAGCCACCGGTTTGAGTGGAAGCTGAAAATGACGAGGCCCGCGTTTGCGGGCCTCGTCATTTTTTCTTAGGCGGTTCGCAGCACGCGCCGGTACTGAATCGCCTCGGCCACGTGGCCGGCTGTCAGAACCTCCGCGCCATCCAGGTCCGCGATCGTTCTGGCTACCTTGAGCACCCGGAAGTACGCGCGCGCCGACCATCCCAGCTTCTGCATCGCGTCGCGCAGCAGCGTTCGGGCCTCGTCGTCGAGTGGGCAGTGTGTCTCGATCGCGCGACCGGCTAGTTCGCTGTTCGGCGTGCCTTGTCGTGTCATTTGACGTTCGCGTGCGGCGACGGCGCGGGCGCGCACGGTCTGGCTCGGTTCGCCCGGCTGTCCATCGAACATTTCCTGCTGGCTCTGGGCGGGCACTTCGATTTGCAGGTCCACGCGGTCGAGCAACGGGCCCGACAGGCGTGACTGGTAACGCTGCACCTGATCCGGCGTGCAGCGGCACATGCGGGTGGGATGCCCGAGGTAGCCGCAAGGGCAGGGATTCATCGCCGCCACGAACTGGAAGCGCGCCGGGAAATCGGCCTGCCCGGCGGCACGCGAGATCGTGATGCGGCCGGTTTCGAGCGGCTCGCGCAGGACTTCGAGCACGCGCCGCTCGAACTCGGGCAGTTCGTCGAGAAAGAGCACGCCGTGATGCGCCAGCGATATTTCCCCAGGGCGTGGCGAGGCGCCCCCGCCGACCAGGGCAGGCGCGCTGGCCGTATGGTGCGGACTGCGGAACGGGCGATGGCCCCAGCGGGACGGGTGGAAGCCGCCCGAGGTCAGGCTCTGCACGGCCGCTGCCTCGAGCGCTTCGGCCTCGGTCATCGGCGGCAGCAGGGCAGGGAAGCGCTGGGCCAGCATCGATTTGCCAGTGCCGGGCGGGCCGACCAGCAGTACGGAGTGCTGGCCCGCGGCGGCGATCTCCATGGCGCGTCGGGCTTGTGCCTGGCCGCGAACGTCGCGCATATCGGGACCATCGGCGGATACCTCAACCCGGGCTGGCGGCCGGGCGCGCGGCAGCGGCCGCTCGGGAAGCAGCCCGATGTGATGGCAGACGTCGCGCAGCGTCGCGCCGGCATGCACGATCACGGCTTCGACCAGGGCCGCTTCCGCGCCATTCTCGCTGGCGACGACGAAGGCGCGCGGCGGGCGATCCTCCGCCACGCGTCGGGCGTTATCGCGAGCCAGTCCCATTGCCATCGCGAGCGCGCCGCGTACCGGGCGCAGATCCCCCGCCAGCGAAAGCTCGCCGGCGAACTCGAAGGCGTCGAGCGTATCGGCCTGCAACTGCCCGCTGGCCGCCAGGATGCCCAGTGCAATCGCCAGGTCGAAACGGCCGGACTCCTTGGGCAGATCGGCGGGCGCCAGGTTGACCGTGATGCGCCGGTTGGGAAATTCGAACTCGCTGTTGAGCAGTGCCGCGCGTACGCGCTCGCGGCTCTCGCGGACTTCGGTATCGGCCAGCCCGACGATATTGAAGGCGGGCAACCCGTTCGCGAGGTGGATTTCGACGGAGACGGGCGGTGCCTCGATTCCAGTCAGGGCGCGGCTGCGCAGGACGGCCAGGCTCATATCTTTGCGGAAGTGTTAACGAAAAAGGCCACCGGGATCCGGTGGCCTTTCTGGCATTGAACGGGGTGCCGTGGGCGCGGCGTCATGCTCCGCCGGTTGGCGTGCCGCCAACGCGGCGCTCGAGTTCTGCCACGCGGGCTTCAAGTTCTTCCAGTCGGGCGCGGGTGCGGGCCAGCACCTGCGACTGGACGTCGAATTCCTCGCGCGTGACCAGGTCAAGGCGCGCGAAGCCCTGCGTCATCATGCTGCGCACGTTTTTTTCGATGTCCTTGGCCGGCGAGTTGCGCAGCGCTTCGCTGACCTTGCTTTGCAGGTCGTTGAAGAGATCGGTCGGTTTCATGGTGGAACTCCTGTGGTGACCAATTTCGAATGATTCGGGTCAGGCCGGCGTGCGCATGGCGGGCGGCTGCGCCCCATTCACCATGTCTGCACCGTGGTGGGGCGTCGCATCGCGGCGCTCGGCGGGCATGCCTGTCGCGCAGATGCACTGCTCTGGGGCGTAGCGCCCCGGCGGGTGTCTGACACGCCGTGCCATGCCAGCCGTCGGGTGCTCGTACGCCAAGCACGCGGCACTTGACCTTGCATGACGCGGATTATGGCGCTTCGGCGGCCGCCATGAAAGCTCCGGCAACGCCAGCGCACATTTTTTAGCGGTTTTTCGATCCTTCGGGCGGCAAATACCTGTCGCCCGGCATTGTCGTCAAAGTGGTTCGGACACCGCTTGACGACGATTTCTGACTGGGCAATCAACGGTGTCGCAGGGCGATGGCCATGAGCTGGCACGGGTGTTGCAGTACAGCAACCGGGAGCGTCAACACCATAACGCTGTGCACAAACAGCAGCCTCTCACCCTCGAGCCAGCGAAGAACCTAAAGGAAAAGGAGAAAAACCGATGAAGAAGTCGAGCCTCGCAGTCAGCGCCGCTGCGGCCCTGTTCTGCCTTGCCACCTCCGTTGCGTTCGCACAGAGCGCGCCGGAGGCGGCAGCGCCGGCAGCCGCACCCGCCGCCGAGCCGGCATCGCCCCACACGATCACGGCCAACGTGTCGCTGGTCTCTGACTACCGCTATCGCGGTCTCAGCCAGACCAACCGCCGTCCGGCCATCCAGGGCGGGTTCGACTATGCCCATGAGAGCGGCTTCTACATCGGCAACTGGAACTCCACCATCAGCTGGATCTCGGACGCCGACAAGAGCGTGTCGGCGCCGGTCGAGATGGACTTCTATGGTGGTTTCAAGAACACGTTCAAGATGAGCGATCTGGAGTTCAACTATGACGTCGGCGTGCTGCAGTACTTCTACCCGGGCGGCTACTCCAACCCGCGCCCGTACACCACCGAGCTGTACGCGGGCATCGGCTATGGCCCGGTGTTCCTGAAGTACTCGCAGGCCGTGACCAACCTGTTCGGGATCGCCAACAGCCAGTACAGCAGCTACATCGACCTCGCCTTCAACTATCCGCTGAACGTGTGGGACCTGACGCTGAACGCGCACCTTGGCTACCAGAACGTCCAGCACAACAGCGCCGCTTCCTATCTGGACTGGAAGGTCGGCCTGACGAAGGACCTGGGCAAGGGCTTCGCGCTGGCGGTTGCCTACATCGGCACCAATGCGAAGGAGTCGTTCTACACGAACAGCTATAACCACAACGTGGGCAACAACACCGCGTGGGTCTCGCTTTCCAAGACTTTCTAATTGCGCGTCAGTCAGGGTGGGCCGAAGCTGGCCCGTCCAGAGGAGATAACCGATGAAACTCATTATTGCAGTCATCAAGCCGTTCAAGCTCGACGAGGTGCGCGAGGCGCTCTCCGATGTGGGCGTGTCCGGGATCACCGTGACCGAGGTCAAGGGCTTCGGCCGGCAGAAGGGCCACACGGAGCTGTATCGCGGCGCCGAGTACATCGTCGACTTCCTGCCCAAGGTGAAGATCGAGGTGGCGGTGCCCGACGAAGTGGTGGAGCGAGCCATCGAGGCCGTGGAGAAGTCGGCCCGCACCGGCAAGATCGGCGACGGCAAGATCTTCGTCGCACCCATAGAACAAGTCATTCGCATCCGCACCGGCGAGACCGGCGGCGATGCCCTGTGACACGAGACACCCCCGGAAAGAGGTTAAGCAAATGAAAACCTGGTTCAAGCGAATCCTGACGGCCGGCGCGATGACGCTGGCGCTCGGCACGGCCGGCCTCGGCCTCTCCACCCACGCCGTGGCGCAGGACAAGCCCGCCGCGGAAGCATCGGCCGCGACGGCGTCCGCAACCCCGGCAGCCGCCGTGGCAGCACCGGCTGCGGCTGCGGCCGCACCGGCGGCCGCGCCTGCCGCGGCGCCCGCCGAAGCTGCCGCCGCGCCGGCTGCCCCGGTGCCTAACAAGGGCGACACGGCCTGGCTGCTGGTCTCCACCGCATTCGTGATCCTGATGACGCTGCCGGGCCTGGCGCTGTTCTACGGCGGCCTGGTCCGCTCGAAGAACATGCTGTCGGTGCTGATGCAGTGCCTGATGATCTTCTCGGTGATCTCGATCCTGTGGGCCATCTACGGCTATAGCTTCGCGTTCACGGAGGGCAACGCCTTCTTCGGTGGCACGGACCGTCTGTTCATGAAGGGCCTGACGGTCGATGCCGTGGCCGCCACGTTCAGCAAGGGCGTGGTGGTGCCGGAACTGGGCTACTTCGCGTTCCAGTGCGCGTTCGCGGCGATCACTTGCAGCCTGATCATCGGCGCCTTCGCCGAGCGGGCCAAGTTCTCGGCGGTGCTGGTCTTCGTGGTCCTCTGGTTCACGTTCGCCTACATCCCGATGGCACACATGGTCTGGTTCTGGCCCGGCCCGGATGCGTACACCGACGCCGCCGCAGGCACCGCCGCCACCGCCAAGGCCGGCTGGCTGTTCCAGAAGGGCGCGCTCGATTTCGCGGGTGGCACGGTGGTGCACATCAACGCCGCCGTGGCCGGTCTGGTGGGCGCGTTCATGTTCGGCAAGCGCATCGGCTTCGGTCGTGAAGCGATCCGCCCGCACAGCCTGACCTTCACGATGGTGGGCGCCTCGCTGTTGTGGTTCGGCTGGTTCGGCTTCAACGCCGGTTCGGCCCTGGAAGCCAACGGCAGCGCCGCGCTGGCCTTCGTCAACACGCTGCTGGCCACGGCCGCCGCGGTGGTTTCCTGGACCTTCGGTGAGTGGATCGGCAAGGGCAAGCCGTCGATGCTCGGTGGCGCCTCGGGTGCTGTCGCCGGCCTGGTGGCGATCACCCCGGCTGCCGGCTTCGTCGGCCCGATGGGCTCGATCGCGATGGGCCTGATCGCCGGCCTGCTGTGCCTGTGGGGCGTGACCGGTCTGAAGCGCCTGCTGGGCATGGACGATTCGCTGGACGTGTTCGGTGTGCACGGCGTGGGCGGTATTCTCGGCGCGCTGCTGACCGGTGTGTTCGCCGCGCCGAGCCTGGGCGGTACGGGCATCTATGACTACGTTGCCAACAAGGTGGCCGACGACTACTCGATCGCCGGTCAGGTCTGGATCCAGTTCGAAGGTGTGCTGACCACGATCGTCTGGTCCGGCGTGGTAGCGCTGGTGGCCTACAAGCTGGTCGATATGTTGATTGGCCTGCGCGTGCCGGAAGAGGAAGAGCGCGAAGGTCTGGATATCACCTCGCACGGTGAAACCGCGTATGAAGTCTGATATCTGCCAAGGTGTTGTGCTGGAGAGCTGATTGGGAATCTTCTCTCAGGAGTTTCGCCCCGGCCATGTGCCGGGGCTTTTTTATTTTCGGGCTCGCCCCTCAAACGGGTGTCAGTATTCGCAGGGTGCTTAAATCGGATCTTAAAAAGTCTCAATTGTCTTTAATGCCTGCGGGGCATAGAGTGCCAGTGAGGCAGTTTCCTCCACCTGCAGAACGCTCCCCGTATCTGTCAGGCCATTTGAAAGCGCGACGCCATGTCGCGCTTTTTTTTGCCCATGGAGCACGCATGTAGCACCCATGGGGCGGCGCATGGTCTCCGGGCCTTTGAAATGCGTCAAACATCCCCATATTCAGATCCCTTATGCTGGGCTCCGCATATGCTTATTCAGGGCGGGCCTGCAGCCTCGTGGCCGTTCCACTACAATCGGGGCGGACAATAAAGCTGATTCATTAGGATGGATATGGTCCCGCATCTCATCACCGCGCTGAACGGTCCGCTGCTCGAACTCGAGAAGAAGATCCTGGACGCCACACCGTCCATCGAGCGCTGGTTCAGGCTGGAATGGCAGGAGCATACTCCGCCGTTCTATTGTTCCGTGGACCTGCGCAACGCCGGCTTCAAGCTGGCGCCGGTCGACACCAACCTGTTCCCGGGCGGTTTCAACAACCTCGCGCCCGAAATGCTGCCGCTGGCGGTCCAGGCCGCCATGGCCGCGATCGAGAAGATCTGCCCGGACGCCAAGAACCTGCTGCTGATTCCCGAGCGCCACACCCGCAACATGTTCTATCTGCAGAACGTGGCGCGGCTGTCGCTGATCATGCGCCAGGCGGGCCTCAATGTGCGCCTGGGCTCGCTGTCCGAGGAAATCACCGAACCCACGCCGATCGAGCTGCCCGACGGCCAGACGCTGGTGGTGGAGCCGCTCGCGCGCCTTGGCGCCAAGGGCCGCCGGCTGGGCCTGAAGGATTTCGATCCCTGCTCGATCCTGCTGAATAACGACCTGTCGGCCGGGATTCCGCCGATCCTGGAGAACATCAACGAGCAGTACCTGCTGCCGCCGTTGCATGCCGGCTGGTCCACCCGCCGCAAGAGCAGCCACTTCGCCGCCTATGACGAGGTGGCCAAGAAGTTCGCCAAGCTGATCGACATCGACCCGTGGATGGTGAATCCGTATTTCGCGCGGCAGACTGGCGTGAACTTCCATGAGCGCATCGGCGAGGAAGAGTTGGCTGACGCGGTGGAAGGCGTGCTCAAGAAGATCGCGAAAAAGTACCGCGAGTACGGCATCAAGGAAACGCCCTACGTGGTGGTCAAGGCCGACGCCGGCACCTACGGCATGGGCATCATGACCGTGCGCGACCCGTCCGAGGTGAAGGGCCTGAATCGCAAGGAGCGCAACAAGATGAGTGTCGTGAAGGAGGGCCTCGAGGTCTCCGACGTCATCATCCAGGAAGGCGTGCACACCTTCGAAAAGGTCAACGACGCGGTGGCGGAGCCGGTGGTCTACATGATCGACCGCTACGTGGTGGGCGGCTTCTACCGCGTGCACACGGGCCGTGGCATCGACGAGAACCTGAACGCGCCGGGCATGCACTTCGTGCCGCTGGCCTTCGCGCCGAACGGTATGCCGGACAGCCACGCCAAGCCGGGCGCGGCCGTGCCGAACCGCTTCTACATGTATGGCGTGGTGGCGCGCCTGGCCCTGCTGGCCGCGTCGCTGGAACTCGAGAAGACCGACCCGAATCCGATCCTCTGATTCGTAACGCCCCTGCAATCCACCATGCGCATTCTGTTCATTACCGACCCGCTGGAGACCTTCAAGACCTACAAGGACTCCACCTTCGCCATGATGACCGAGGCGGCGGCGCGCGGGCACGAGCTGTTCTTCTGCCTGCAATCGCAGCTTTCGCTGTCGGCCAACGTCGTGGAGGCAATGGTGCGGCCGCTGGAGCTGACCGACGACGCCCAGGCCTGGTACCGGCTGGGCGATGCCGCGCTGATGCCGTTGTCCGCGTTCGATGCGGTGCTGATGCGCAAGGATCCGCCGTTCGACATGGAGTACGTGACCAGCACCTGGTTGCTGGAACTGGCCGAGGCGCAGGGCGCGCGCGTCTTCAACAAGCCGCGCGCGATTCGGGACCACTCGGAGAAACTGGCGATCGGCCAGCATCCGCAGTTCATCACGCCGACGCTGGTGACGCGCGATGCCGGCCGGATCCGCGAATTCCATGCCGAGCATAAGGACATCATCGTCAAGCCGCTGGACGGCATGGGCGGCATGGGTGTGTTCCGGGTAGGCGCCGACGCCATGAACCTGGGTGCGATCGTCGAGACGCTTGGCGACAACGGCGCGCGCACGCTGATGGTCCAGCGCTATATCCCGGCGATCAAGGACGGCGACAAGCGCATTCTGCTGATCGGCGGCAAGCCGGTGCCGTATTCGCTGGCGCGGATTCCGCAGGGCACCGAGATTCGCGGCAACCTGGCCGCCGGCGGGGTGGGGCGGGCGCAGGAGTTGAGCGCGCGCGATCGCGAGATCGCCGAAACCCTGGCGCCCGGACTTTGGAAGCAGGGCTTGCTGCTGGTAGGGCTGGACGTGATCGGCGACTACCTGACCGAAGTAAATGTGACGAGTCCGACCTGCTTTCAGGAGATCGCCCAGCAGACCGGTTTCAATGTCGCAGGCATGTTCATCGACGCGCTGGAGCAGGCTGTAGCCGCCGACCGTCGCTGACGGTCTCCAACCGCAAGCCGGTCGCCGCCGATGTTCAGGCGCCACAGTTGGCGCGGCGGGCGGGGCCGCGGATTGGGCGGTCAGGCTGCCTGCTACAATTCGGGCAGTCCAACGGATTCACCATCATGGCAGGAATTCTGATCATCGCTCATGCGCCACTGGCTTCGGCGCTGCGCGATTGCGCTGGCCACGTCTACTGCGGCCAGCCGCAGCGGGTGGAGGCGATCGACGTTATCGCCGATGCCGACCCTGCGGCGGTGCTGGCCGAGGCGCGGAAGCGTCTCGCAGACGTTTGCGAAGAGAACGGCGCCCTGGTGCTGACCGATATCTTCGGCGCCACACCTGCCAATATCGCCGCGCGGCTTGCCGAGCCGGGTCGGGTCAAGGTGCTGGCCGGTGTCAACCTGCCGATGCTCGTGCGCGCTATCTGCTATCGGACGGAGAAGCTCGACCAGCTTGCCACCAAGGCCTTGGCCGGTGGCGCCCAGGGCGTGCTGCAAATCGGCACGACCGCCGTCCAGAACCAAACCGCAAATCATCCCGACAAATATGCTGCAGAGGGACACCACCATCATCAATAAGCTCGGGCTTCATGCCCGCGCATCCGCCAAGCTCACGCAGTTGGCGGGTAGCTTCAACAGCCAGGTCAAGATGTCCCGTAACGGCCGCCAGGTCGACGCCAAGAGCATCATGGGCGTGATGATGCTGGCAGCCGGGATTGGATCGACGGTCTCGATCGAGACTGACGGCCCTGACGAGCAGGAGGCGATGGATGCGCTGCTGGCGCTGATCGCCAACCGCTTCGGCGAAGGCGAGTGAAGTTCGACGGTAATCCAGGCTTTTTCTAAACGTTCCTGACGGAGCGGTTCATGCCCTTTGCCTTGCACGGCATTCCGGTTTCTCGTGGGGTCGCCATCGGGCGAGCCCATATTCTTGCGCCGGCTGCGCTGGATGTGTCGCACTACCTGGTCGATGAAGACCGGCTCGAAGCCGAGGTGGAGCGATTGCGCTCGGCACGCGCCGCGGTGCGGGCCGAACTGATCACACTCAAGCGTGACCTGCCGCGCGACGCGCCGGAGGAAATGGGGGCATTTCTCGATGTCCACGCGATGATCCTCGACGACGAGGCCCTGTCGCGCGAACCCGAGGCGCTGATTCTCCAACGCCGCTATAACGCAGAGTGGGCCCTGACCACGAGACTCGAAGAATTGATGCGTCAGTTCGACGAGATCGAGGACGAGTATCTGCGAGAGCGCAAGGCCGACATCGAGCAGGTGGTGGAGCGGATCCTGAAGGTGCTGGCCGGGGCGCCCGTGCTGGCGCCGGCACCCGTGCCGACGCTCGCGCCGGATGGCGAGGCCACGCCGGGGGTAATCGTGGTGGCCCACGACATCGGCCCGGCCGACATGCTCCAGTTCAAGCACACCGTGTTCCACGGTTTCGTGACGGACCTGGGCGGCCGTACATCGCACACGGCTATCGTCGCGCGCAGTCTCGACATCCCCGCCGCGGTGGGCGTCAAGAACGCGAGCGAACTGATCCGTCAGGACGACTGGATCATCATCGATGGCGATGCCGGCCTGGTGATCGTCGATCCGTCGGCCATCATTCTTGAAGAGTATCGGCACCGCCAGAGCGAGCGCGCGCTCGAGAAGAAGCGCCTGCAGCGGCTGCGCCACATGCCGGCGGTGACGCTGGACGGGCTCGAGATCGAACTGCTGGCCAATATCGAGATGGCGGAGGATGCCGGTGCGGCGCTGTCCGCCGGCGCCGTCGGGGTGGGGCTGTTCCGGTCCGAATTCCTGTTCATGAACCGGCGTGACGAGCTGCCGGATGAAGACGAGCAATTCCACGCGTATCGCAACGCCGTGGAAGCGATGCACGGGCTGCCGGTCACGATTCGGACCATCGACATCGGCGCCGACAAGCCGCTCGACGGCCGTGGCGACGACTTCGAGACCGCGCTGAACCCCGCACTGGGTTTGCGCGCGATCCGCTGGTCATTGTCAGAGCCGGGGATGTTCCTGACCCAGTTGCGGGCGTTACTGCGCGCTTCCGCGTTCGGCCCGGTCCGGATCCTGATCCCGATGCTGGCTCACGCCGGTGAGATCGACCAGACGCTGGACCTGATCGAGCAAGCCAAGCGCCAGCTCGACGAACGCGGCCTGCCGTACGACCCGGGTATCAAGGTCGGGGCGATGATTGAGATCCCGGCTGCTGTGCTGCTGCTGCCGCTGTTCCTCAAGCGCATGGACTTCCTGTCCATCGGCACCAATGACCTGATCCAGTACACGCTGGCGATCGACCGCGCCGACAATGCCGTGGCGCACCTCTACGACCCGCTTCACCCGGCCGTGCTGCAGCTGATTGCCCGGACGATCCGCGAAGCCAACCACGCGGGCGTGCCCGTCGCCGTGTGTGGCGAGATGGCGGGGGATCCGGCGATGACCCGGCTGCTGCTGGGCATGGGACTACGCGAGTTCTCGATGCACCCGGCGCAATTGCTGCGGGTGAAGCAGGAAGTCATCCATGCGGACTGCGAGCGCCTGAGCAAGGCGGTCGACCAGATCCTGAACTGCTATGAACCGGACGAGCTTACGGCCGCGTTGAAGCAACTGACAGCGTGACGCCACCCTGAAACCCTGAAGATTTCAGGGTTTTTGGGGTGCGGATGTGGCGTCGTTTGCGGCACTCGCGTGTCTGAAAGTGGCTTGTTAATCGCTTCAATTCCTTGATTTGTGATGTATGCGGGTAGTCCGTTACAAGTGCATTAATGGGAATTGTTATCATTTCTGATCTCTGATATTCTGCCTCTCATCGCGTGCGGCATGCCGGTGCCGACGCTGCCCCCAAGGAGGCTTTTGTGTACGTCTGCATCTGCAACCAGGTCACCGATCATGAAATCCATGGCGCCGCCCACCTCGGCGTGTCGACGATGGATGAGCTGGCGGAAACGCTCGGCGTTGGGACCTGCTGCGGCCGTTGCCGCGAATGCGCGCAGCAAGTGCTGTGCGAAGGCGTCGCTGCGGTGAAGACCGTGAGGTCTTCAAGTATGGCTACGATCAAAGTTGTCGAAATTTCATCCTGTTCGACGACTACGTCACATGCCATAATGGACGCTCGGGACCCGGCAGTCGCGAACGACCGGCGCACAGCGCTGGTTGCCTGATTCGAATACCGCAGAATTACCCAAAGAACGCGTGCATTGAGAGCGCGCCCACGGACGAAAGTCCGAGGCGCGCTTTCTTGTATTTGCGGTCTTTGTCATTCGTGCCGCTGCCTGGGTCCGTTGTCGTTTGCAACAGGAGCCCTGTATGAAAGGTGACAAGAAGGTCATCCAGCATTTGAACGCGCAGCTGAAGAACGAACTCACCGCGATCAACCAATATTTCCTGCACGCCCGCATGTATCGCCACTGGGGGCTGAAGAAGCTCGGCGACGTGGAGTACAAGGAATCCATCGGCGAAATGAAGCACGCCGATCGCCTGATCGAGCGCATTCTGATGCTCGACGGCCTACCCAACCTGCAGGACCTGCACAAGCTGCTCCTCGGCGAAGACACGCCCGAAATGCTCAAGTGCGACCTGAAGCTGGAGCAGGGTGCTCACGCCACCGTCAAGGAAGGCATTGCGTACTGCGAATCGGTTGGTGACTACGTCAGCCGCGAAATCCTGGTCGATATCCTCACGGACACCGAGGAGCACATCGAGTACCTGGAGACGCAGCTTGACCTGATCGACAAGGTCGGCCTGCCGAACTACCTGCAGTCTCAGATGGAGCCGGGCGAGCAGTAAGCGCGCAGGCAAAGGATTGGCCGCCGCGCGCGTCGCGATGACGCGCGGCGACGGCTGGTCAGAAGCGCGGCGTTTCGAGACGCCGCGCCCGAATGCGTGATCGGTTAGTAACCGTTCTCATTCGGATTCTTGTACTCATCCAGCTGTATCAGCATGGACGGTCCGCGCCGGTGGGCTCCAGCGCCGGATCGTCCATCGCCCCACAGTTCGGGGGACTCAGTGGTCCCCGCCGCAGACCTCGCAGCCTGGCGTGCGCACGAGGCGCATCGTGGTCCACTCCATCGACATGGCGTCGACCATCAGCAAGCGGCCCGCCAGCGTCTCTCCTACACCAGTCAGCAACTTCAGGGCCTCGGCGGCCTGTACCGTGCCGATCATGCCGACCAGCGGCGCGAATACGCCCATCGTGGCGCAGGCGGCCTCAGGCGCCGGTTCGGATGGCGGGAACAGGCAGGCGTAGCACGGCGCATCGGGATTGCGCAGGTCGAATACGCTGACCTGGCCGTCGAAACGTAGCGCGGCGCCGGATACCAACGGCTTGCGGTGACGCAGGCAGGCGCGATTCACCGCGTGGCGTGTGGCGAAGTTGTCGCAGCAATCGAGCACGACATCAGCCTGCGAAACGAGACCATCCAGTTCGGCGTCGCCCACCCGCATCGGCACCATGCGGATGTCGATGTCGGGGTTGATGCGCAGCATTCCCTCCCTGGCCGATTCGACCTTGGGGCGGCCCACATTGGCGGTGGTGTGCAGGATCTGGCGCTGCAGGTTGGTCAGGTCAACGTCATCGTCGTCGACGATCGTGAGCTTGCCCACGCCGGCCGAGGCCAGGTAGGGCAACGCCGCTGCGCCGAGTCCGCCTGCGCCGATCACCAGCGCATGGCCGGCCAGCAGGCGCTCCTGGCCTTCGATGCCGAGCTCGTCAAGCAGGATATGGCGCGAGTAGCGCAGAAGCTGATCGTCGTTCATGGTTCACGTGGAATCAGGAGATCAAACAAAAACGGCCCGTCGGTGCAATACCGCGGGCCGCAGGGCTGAAGGCGGGGAGCGCCACGCGCCAGTGTCGCGCGGCGGGCTTCTCGCGTCCTGCCGTTACTTCTTGCCGGTCGGCGTACCCAGCGGATCGCCGATCGGGGCACTTGCGGGCGGCGGGCTGGAAGGCTTGGCCGGGGCCGCCGGCTTGGCAGCCGGTTTGGCGGGCGCCTTGCTGGCCGGCTTCGGGCTGTCGGAGCTGTCCGGCTTGCCAGCCGTGCCGGTGGCTTCCAGGCGCGACTTCGAACGTTGCACCGGCTTGCCGTCGAGCTGTGCGATGGCCTGCTGCAGCATGAAGTCCTCGGGCGAACCGAATTCCACAGGCTTCTTCTTGCGTTCCTTCTCGCGCTCTTCCGGCGTCTTCTTGGCGTTCTCTTCTTCCAGGCGGCGCAGTTCTTCCACGCGGCGCTGCTCGCGTTCGGCCATTTCCGGCTCTTCCGACTCCTGCTTGTTGTGCAGGTGGCGTTCGGTGTCGATTTCACGCGTGATCAGCGCGTCGTCCGGATCGCCATCGGGGTTCTGGTCGACCGGGATATCCGGGCGGATGCCCTTGGCCTGGATCGACTTGCCCGACGGCGTGTAGTAGTACGCGATCGTCAGCTTGATGCCGGTGTCGTTGGTCAGCGGGCGAACGGTCTGGACCGAGCCCTTGCCGAACGTCGTCTTGCCCATGAGCGTCGCGCGCTTGTGGTCCTGCAGCGCGCCGGCCACGATTTCCGATGCTGACGCCGAGTAGGCGTTGGTCAGCACGACCATCGGCAGCTTCTTGAACTCTGCCGGCAGGTCCTTGAGCGGATCGTCCTCGAGCGACGACAGGCGGTAGTTGCTGAACGACGCCTTGTAGACGCGCTTGGCATCCGGCACCTGGCCGTTGGTCGATACCACGACCGAGTCCTCGGGCAGGAAGGCCGCGGCCACGCCTACCGCGCCTTGCAGCACGCCGCCACCGTTGTTGCGGAGGTCCAGCACGATACCGCGCAGGTTCGGATTCTTATCAGCCATCTCCTTGAGGCGACGGCCCAGATCGGTCACGGTGCGCTCCTGGAAGCTCGTCAGGCGCACCCAGCCGATGGTGTTGTTGTCGAGCATCTTGGTCTTGACCGACTGCACGCGGATTTCCGCGCGCGTGATCGACACCGGGAACGTGCGTTCCTCGCTCTTGCGGTAAATCGTCAGCGTGACCTTGGTGCCCGGCTCGCCGCGCATGCGCTTGACCGCCTGTTCCAGCGGCAGGCCGCGCACGGGCTTGTCGTCGATCCGCGTGATCAGGTCACCCGGCTGGATGCCTGCGCGGAACGCGGGCGTGTCCTCGATCGGGTTGATGACCTTGACCAGGCCCTCTTCCTGGGAAATCTCGATGCCCAGGCCGGCGAAGCGTCCGCGCGTGCCTTCCTGCAGTTCCTTGAAATCCTTCTCGTCCAGGTAGGCCGAGTGGGGGTCGAGGCTGGCGACCATGCCCTTGATGGCTTCGGTCAGCAGCTTCTTGTCGTCGACCGGCTCCACGTACTCGCGCTTGATCTGCCCGAAGATATCGGCCATCAGCCGTAACTGGTCCAGCGGCAGCGGCCCGGTCGTATTCTGGGCGGTCGCCGAAATCTGCAGCGTGGCGAGCACGCCGGCAACGACGCCTATTGAGACGAGGCTAATGTTCTTGAGCGTCTTACGCATGAGGGCAGCCTGAACGTGTGAGGATTTGTGCAAGGGTCAGGTCCGTGCCGGGATGACCCGGGGGGCGGATTTGACCGACAGTATAAGAGGGTGCGGAGAAAAAGACCTGCGGGCCGCCATTCCATGGTGGTGGCGGCCACACAACGCGGCGCGCCTACCCGGGTGCGACCCGGGCCGGCGCATCCGCGCGCCGGCTGTCAGCGGGCCTTGCCCTGGCTGGCCACGGCGGCCAGGGATGCCGCGATGGCTTCCTGGTCGCCCAGGTAGTAGTGGCGCAGGGGGCGCAGGTCGGCATCCAGCTCGTAGACGAGCGGGGTGCCGTTGGGGATATTGAGGCCGACGATATCGTCATCCGAAATCTGGTCCAGATACTTTACGAGGGCGCGGATGCTGTTGCCATGGGCGGCGATCACCACGCGCTTGCCGGATTTGATGTCGGGAGCAATGGATTCGTTCCACAGCGGCATCACGCGGGCCACCGTGTCTTTCAGGCACTCGGTCAGCGGGATCTCCGCGCGCGGCACATTGGCGTAGCGCGGGTCGCCGAAAGAGGCACGTTCGTCGGTCGGCTCCAGCGCGGGCGGCGGCGTATCGTAGCTGCGACGCCACACCAGCACCTGCTCGTCGCCGTACTTCTTGGCCGTTTCCGCCTTGTTCAGGCCGGCTAGCGCGCCGTAGTGACGTTCGTTCAGGCGCCATTCGTTGCGCACCGGAATCCACATCTGGTCCATTTCGTCCTGCACGTGCCAGAGCGTGCGGATGGCGCGCTTGAGCACGGAGGTGTAGGCCACGTCAAAGGCGAAGCCGGCTTCCTTGAGCAGCGTGCCGGCCTGTTTGGCCTGCGCGGCGCCCGTATCGGTCAGGTCGACGTCGACCCAGCCGGTGAAGCGGTTTTCGAGGTTCCACGTGGATTCGCCGTGGCGGATGAGAACGAGCTTGTACATGCTGCTTCCAGGGAGTAAATGACCTGCAGTGCGCACGATCCGTCGCAAGGCCGGCGGCGGCCGGGAGGCGACGGACAAATATCGGCGTGGGCACGAAACCGCGTATTTTATAATGCCGCCGACCCAACCCAACGGAATGCCAACGTGAATTTCTTCGCCGATTACAATAACCTGGCCCTGATCGCCATCGCCGTGGTCTCTGGCGGCCTGCTGGCCTGGCCGACGATCAAGAGCGGCACGGGCGGAAAACGCGTCAATGCGGCCGCCGCCACGCAGCTGATCAACAAGCGCAATGCGGTGGTGGTGGATATCCGCGACGCCGCCGAGTTCGCCAAGGGCCACATGCCGCAAGCGAAGAGCGCGCCACTCGACGACCTGCCCAACCGGGCCGGCGGTCTTGCAAAGGATAAGGCCATCCCCATCATCGTGGTATGCCAGAACGGCCAGCGCTCGAGCAAGGCTCAGGCAGCCTTGAAGGAAGCCGGGTACAGTGAGGTCTATGCGCTCGAAGGCGGCATGGCTGCCTGGCAGCAGGCCGGACTTCCGGTCATCAAGTAAGCCCATTTATCGAAGTATTCGCGGCGCGGACCGCCCCCGGGCGGTCCGCGCCGTTGTTTTGAATTCAAGGAGATTTCGCATGGCCCGCGTCGTCATGTACAGCACGGTGGTGTGCCCCTACTGCCAGATGGCAGAGCGTCTGCTCAAGCAGCGGGGCGTCGAGTCGATCGAGAAAATCCTGATCGACCGCGAACCCGGCAAGCGCGAGGAAATGATGACTCGCACCGGCCGTCGGACCGTGCCGCAGATCTATATCGACGAGACACACGTGGGTGGATTCGACGACTTGTCCGCGCTGGACCGTCAGGGCGGCCTGGTGCCGCTGCTGGCGGCCTGAGCCCCCGGGCCGGCGGTTTCCCAGCGAGATCAACGACCTATCCGATTGACGCCGGCCCCGGGTGAATTCGCCCACGGCGTCATGTACCATATGCGCTTTCCAACTGGCCGCCGGTGATCGACACCACCGGCGCCGCATGGCGCAGCGCGCCCAAACCGATCCATCCGGAAGCCTTTCATGAGCGACCAGCAACAAGCCAACCAGCAGGACGACCAGCCCTTCTTCAACATTCAGCGCGTGTACCTGAAGGACATGTCGCTGGAGCAGCCGAATTCGCCGGGCATCTTCCTCGAATCGGAAGCCCCCTCGGTGGAAGTCCAGGTCAACGTGGGCGCCTCGCAACTGCAGGAAGGCATCTTCGAAGTGGTCGTGACCGGTACCGTGACGACCAAGGTGCAAGACAAGGTGGCCTTCCTGGTGGAAGCGCACCAGGCCGGCATCTTCGACATCCGCAATGTGCCGGTGGAGCAACTGGACCCGCTGCTGGGCATCGCCTGCCCGACCATCCTGTACCCGTACCTGCGCGGCAACATCGCCGACGTGATCACGCGTGCCGGCTTCCAGGCGATCCACCTGTCGGAAATCAACTTCCAGGCGCTGTACGAGCAACGCCTGCAGGCCGCGATGGAAGAAGCGCAAGGCCAGGGCGGCGACTCGGGCATCGTGATGCCTGACGGCAGCCAGGCCCGCCACTGATCGGCGACTGCCTGTCGGACACCAGAACGGGGCTGCGGCCCCGTTTGGTGTTTCTGCGAGGCGTCAACGTTCATACTGTCGCGACGACAGTGCTTTTCGCTGACTTCACAGGCCTGCCATGAAACTGACCATTCTCGGCGCCGGCGCATGGGGTACCGCGCTTGCAAGCCACGCGGCCACGGCCGCCGCCGATCATGACGTGGTGCTCTGGGGGCGCGATCCGGCTCAGCTTGCCGGCATCGCCGCAACTGGCGTCAACGCCACCTATCTGCCGGGCGTGAGCCTGTCGCCCCGGCTTGTCTGCGAGCCCGATTTCGATCGCGCCGTCGATCACGCACTGAGCGATCCGGAGGGGCTGCTGATCATCGGCACGCCGGTATCCGGCCTGCGCGAGATGACGCGCAGGTTGGCCGCGCGCCGCAAGGGGCCGCTGGCGATGCTCTGGCTCTGCAAGGGCTTCGAGGCCGAGACCCATGCGATGCCGCACCAGATGGTGCACGATGAATTGAACGCGCTCGGCGTGGCGCCGGGCGAGATCGAATATGGCGTGCTGACGGGGCCGAGCTTTGCCAAGGAAGTGGCGCAGGGTTTGCCGTGCGCGCTGACCGTGGCCGGCACGGCGCACGTGCTGATCGATCGCGCGCAGGCGGCATTCCATCACCATGCCATGCGCATCTATGGCAGCGACGACCTGATCGGCGTCGAAGTCGGCGGCGCGGTGAAGAACGTGCTGGCAATCGCCACCGGTGCCAGCGATGGCCTGGGACTTGGGCTCAATGCGCGCGCGGCGCTGATCACGCGCGGGCTGGCCGAGATGACGCGCCTGGGCCTTGCGCTCGGCGGTCGCGTCGAGACCTTCATGGGTCTGGCCGGCATGGGTGACCTGATCCTGACCGCCACCGGCGATCTGTCTCGTAACCGCAAGGTCGGCCAGCAACTGGCGGGCGGGAAGACGCTCGACCAGATCCTGGCAGACCTTGGCCATGTGGCCGAAGGCGTGCGTTGCGCGCAGGCCGTTGCCGCGCTGGCGGCGCGCGTCGGTGTGGAAATGCCGATCACGCGCGCGGTATGTGCGGTGCTGTTCGAAGGGTTGCCTGTTGCCGATGCGGTCTCGCAGTTGCTGCAGCGTGACGCGCGCGACGAGTAACACTTGATGCTGAGTCGACGCCACACCCTCAAGGCCCTGATCGCCACCTTCGCAGCCGGCGCGGTTCCTGCCGTTGCCCATGCCGATACCTGGCCCGCCAAGCCGATCCGCATGATCGTGCCGTTCCCGCCGGGCTCTTCGCCGGACTTGATCGCGCGTATCGTGACCGAGAAGCTCGCCACAGTGCTCGGTCAGCCCGTCGTTGTCGAAAACCGCCCGGGCGCCGGCGGCAATATTGGCACCGGCATGGTTGCCAAGGCCGCGCCCGATGGCTACACGCTGCTGTTCACGATCAACGGTCCACTTGTCACCGCGCCGTCGCTGTATCGCCATCTGAGCTACGATCCGATGAAGCAGCTCGCGCCGGTCACGCTGGTGGCGACGTCGCCGAACGTGCTGGTCATCGACGCCCGCCTGCCGGTGCATACGTTGCGCGAGTTCGTCGCGCTGGCCAAGTCGAAGCCGGGCGCGCTGAACTATGGCTCGGTCGGCAACGGCAGCGCGGCGCATCTGGCGATGGAGCAGTTGAAAGCGATGGCTGGCATCGATCTGCAGCACGTGCCGTATCCGGGCTTTCCGCAGATCACCACGGCGATCGTCGGCGGGCAGGTGCAGGCCGGCTTCATGGTGCCGGCGATTGCCATGCCGATGGTCAACGCGGGCAAGTTGCGCATTCTGGCCGTGACCACCACGGGCCGGACGTCCCTGCTGCCATCGGTGCCGACCGTGGCCGAATCGGGCTACCCTGGATTCGAGGCGATTTCATGGCAGGCGATTCTGGCGCCGGCCGGCACGCCGGCGCCGGTCGTCGACCGGCTCTACCGCGAACTCGTTCGGATCATCGGCAGCGATGACATCCGCGAAAAGATGCGCACGCAGTATTTCGTCCCGGCCGGTACCGCGCCGGCATCGTTGCGCGAAACGATGGTTAGCGAGAAGGCACGCTGGGACAAGGTGATTCGCACGGCCGGCGTGCAGCCCGAGGGCTGACCGCGCTGTCGATTCAACTGCCGCCCGCGAAGCCGTTCTGACGCCATGCCTCGAAGACGACCACGGCCACCGTGTTCGACAGATTGAGGCTGCGGTTGTTGGGGCGCATCGGCAGGCGGATGCGCTGCGAGGACGGGAACCACTCGCGGCGCTCCGGTGCGAGCCCGCGGGTCTCCGAACCGAATACGAACCAGTCGCCCGGCGCGAAGCTGACCTGGCCGAACGGCGTGGAGCCGTGCGTGGTCAGCGCGAACATGCGCGTGGGGTCCGGCTGCTCGGCAGCCATCAACGCATCCCAGCTTTCATGCACGCGCATCGTCGCGTACTCGTGATAGTCGAGCCCCGCGCGGCGCATCCGGGCGTCTTCGAGCGGGAATCCCAACGGCTTGACCAAATGGAGTTGCGCGCCGGTGTTGGCGCACAGGCGGATCACATTGCCGGTGTTCGGCGGGATTTCGGGTTCGACAAGAACGACGTTGAACATGATGGGATAGGCGAAAAACCGGAGCGCAGCTTACCGCTAGTCGCAGCCGGTGTCACGGCGTGCGCAGTGCCGGCAGCGCCGTCACCCGCGCGGCGCCATGCGCCTTGAGCACCCGTGCCGCCTCACGTAGCGTGGCGCCCGTGGTCATCACATCGTCGACCAGTCCGATATGCAGCCCGTCTAGCCGGCGGGGCGGGTCCAGCACGAACGCATCCCGCAGATTCGCCTGCCGTGCCGACTGGTCGAGCACGCGCTGGCTGACCGTGTCGCGCCGGCGGGTCAGCAATGTTGCCGAGACCGCGATGCCAAGCTGCCTGCCCAGCGGCCGCGCGATTTCCCACGCCTGGTTGAAGCCGCGGCCCGCCAGCCGTTGTGGCGCAAGAGGAATCGGCGCCAGAACATCGGGCGCGATACCCGCCGCTTGCATCCGGGTCGCCATTTGCCGGGCGATCCATGCGGCGGCGGGGAGGCGCGCGGCGAACTTCAGGCGCAAAACCAGTCGATCGGCTGGCGTGATGTAGTCGCCCAGCGTCAATGTGGTGTCGATGGGGGCGTCGTCAGCGCAGGCGTCACATCGGCCCGCTTTCACACCGGGTATGGTGCCGGGCATCGCGCAACGCGAGCAGCGCGGAACGATTCTCAACAGCGCGTCGGCGCAACCCGCGCAGACCACGTCGCGCTGGACCTTCGCGCAGATCAGGCAAACCGACGGCAGCAGGGCTGACCAGAGCCCGGTGATCCCGCCGGCACGCCCGGCGAGCCGCGAAGAGGGCGCGTATACTCCAGTCCCTGTTGGCCGGCCATCCGGGTCCGGCCCATGCCGAGGCGCGACATGCTGTTGCGCCGCCCGCCGATTCCACTGATTCCGTTCCGTCTCTCCGTGTCCCTGCATGCTGCTGATTCCCCCGATGCCTGGTTGCCGCCCGCGCGCCTGACCCGGCTTGCCTTTGACCGCCGCAGTCCCAGCTTCGGCCAGCTCGATTTTCTGCTGGGCGAAATCGGCCAGCGGATGCACGAGCGCATGGACGTGGTCAAGCTAGCGCCGCGCCGGGCCATCGATATCGGCTGCGGCCACGGGCAGGGCCTGGCGGGATTGCGCGCGCGCTTTCCCGATGCGCAGATTGCCGGTCTCGATATTTCCGGCGCTATGCTGCAACAAGCCGGACAGCGCGATCCGCAGCGGCGCCCCGGCTGGATCGGACGCCTGCTCGGCAAGCGGCCGATGTTCGACCTGGTGCAGGGCGATCTTGCCACACTGCCATTCGGCGCGGCCAGCTTCGATCTGTTGTGGTCGAACCTCGCCTTGCACTGGCATCCGGAGCCGCATCGCGTGTTTCCGGAATGGCATCGCGTGACTGGCGACGAAGGGCTCGTGATGTTCTCGCTGTTCGGCCCCGACACGCTGAAGGAACTGCGCGCGGCGTTTGCCGATGTCGATCTCGACGCGCACACGATGCGCTTCGTCGACATGCACGATATCGGCGACATGCTCGTGCACAGCGGCTGGTCCACCCCGGTGATGGACATGGAAACGCTGACAGTCACCTACGAGTCGCCAGAGAACCTGTTGCGCGAAGTGCAATCGTTCGGCGGCTTCCGTCGTCCGGGGGCGGTCGGGCTGCGTGGCAGGCGGTGGTATCGGGCCGTGCTGGCCGCGCTCGATCGTCAACGTAACGCCGATGGCGTGATCCCATTGACGTTCGAAATTGTCTACGGCCATGCATGGAAGCTGGCGCCGCGTGGCAGGCAGGCAACCGACGATCAGGGCCGCGCAGTTGTGCCGGTCGACAGCATCGGACGCGCCAGGCCGCGACCGTGAAAGCGGCGTCGCGCATGGTTGCGCGACAATGCGCGCGCGCCGATTGTGTTGACTATCGGGGGCGATGCGGCCATGCACAAAAACTAGATGAGCGCAAGCACTTCGGTCAAATCCTACCTTGTTCAGGTATGCGAAGCGCCATATAATGCGCCAGTTTGTCGCAGTGGTCCCCTGGCACAAGAACGTCCCTGGAATGCACTTCGCATGTGCAAACCTCCGATGTGTTTCGTCCCGGGTGTGCATCCGATGCGGAGTGGTTGGCGATGCAAGACTTGCGTATCGCATTCCAGACGGCAGTTGGTGACTCCGGCGGAAATCTCGACGGACGCACCCCCTTGCCGAGTAACGACTGGCTGATGAAGCGAAATTGCTCGCTCACTCCGCGCCAGGCCGGCTGGTTCTACTTCTCCATCGTATGTTTCTCGACAGCTATCGCGGTGTTCTTCGCCGTGTGGCTGGGGGCCTGGCTCGTACTGCCGTTTGCTGGCCTGGAATTGCTCGGGCTGGGGATTGCCCTGCTGGCGTATGCGCGCCATGCGGCGGATTATGAACGCGTGAGTGTGACCGACGGAATGCTGGTCGTGGAGACAGCCAGCGCCAGCCGGATCACGCGGGAAGTATTCAACCCACGCTGGGTGCGGGTTGAACTGGGTGAATCGTTCCGGGCGCCGGTGGTACTGCGGTCGGACAAGCGCTCCGTGCAGGTGGGGTTGTATCTGGACCCGTATCGGCGGCGCAAGTTCGCGCAGGAACTCGCGGTGGCCTTGCAGCGTGTCTGAAAGGACAGGTTGCGGGGCAGGGCGGGGACAGATTTGAATCTGTAAATTGGGTAGATAAACAATGAAAATGTGGAAGAAGGCATCCGCAGCATGTCTGGCAGGCGCGTCCCTGCTTGTCAGCCAGGCGGCCTCCGCGGTCAGTGACATGCCAGGCGGCCCCGCCGTCCGACAGCTCAACCTGGCCGAACCCGTTACAAAAATCGCCGAACAGATTCACTGGCTGAACTGGATGATGCTGATCATCTGCACGGTGATCTTCGTCGCCGTGTTCGGCGTGATGTTCTATTCCATCTTCAAGCACCGGAAGAGCAAGGGCGCCCGCCCGGCCTCGTTCCACGAAAGCATCACGGTGGAAGTGGTCTGGACGATCGTGCCGTTCCTGATCGTGATCGCCATGGCGCTGCCGGCGACGAAGACCGTGGTGGCGATGAAGGACACCACGAACTCGGATATCACGATCAAGGCCACCGGCTATCAGTGGAAGTGGGGCTATGACTACCTCAAGGGCCAGGGCGAGGGCATCTCGTTCGTGTCCACGCTGACCACGCCGCGCGAGCAGATCAACAACCAGCAGGAAAAGTCGAACACCTACCTGATGGAGGTGGACAACGAACTGGTGGTGCCCGTCAACAAGAAGATCCGTATCGTCACCACTGCCAATGACGTGATCCACGCCTGGATGATTCCGGCGTTCGGCGTCAAGCAGGATGCGATCCCGGGCTTCGTGCGCGACACCTGGTTCCGTGCCGAGAAGACCGGCGTCTATCGTGGCCAGTGCGCCGAACTCTGCGGCAAGGAACACGCGTTCATGCCGATCGTGGTGCGCGTCGTGTCCGATGCCGAGTACACGAAGTGGGTCGACGACAAGAAGAAGGCGATGGCCGCGGCAGCGGACGATCCCAACAAGGTCTGGACCCTCGACGAAATCAAGGCGCGCGGCGAAAAGGTCTACGCGACCAACTGCGCGGTCTGCCACCAGCCGACCGGCAAGGGCGGTGGTCCGTTCCCGGCGCTGGACGGCTCCAAGGTCGTCAACGGTCCGAAGGCTGGCCAGATGCACGTGCTGCTGGAAGGCCGTAACGCCATGCCGTCGTGGAAGCAGCTTTCCGACACCGAGCTGGCCGCTGTCATGACGTACACGCGGAATAGCTGGGGCAACAAGACCGGCGAAGTGATTCAGCCGGCGGACTTCACGGGCGCCCGCACGGGCAAGTTCCCGGAAGGCGGCGGCGCACAGGCCGGCGCAGGCGATGCAGCCCCGAAGGCTGCCGCGCCGTCCAGCACCCCCGACAAGCAGGCCAGCCTCGCGGGCAACCGCGTCGCAGGCTGACCCGCGGTAGCCCCGCATTCAGGAATTGATGGAGTCATTGCGATGAGTACCGCTACCCCGGAGACACTGGGCCATCCGCACGACCACGCGCACGATCACGATCATGCGCACGATCACCCGCATGGCTGGCGCCGCTGGCTGTTCGCCACCAACCACAAGGATATCGGCACGCTGTACCTGCTGTTCTCGTTCACCATGCTGCTGTCCGGCGGCGTGCTGGCACTGCTGATCCGCCTGGAGCTGTTCGAGCCGGGCCTGCAGTTCTTCCGCCCCGAACTGTTCAACCAGTTCACCACGATGCACGGGCTGATCATGGTGTTCGGCGCGATCATGCCGGCATTCGTCGGCTTCGCGAACTGGATGATCCCGCTGCAGATCGGCGCCTCTGACATGGCGTTCGCGCGCATGAACAACTTCAGCTTCTGGCTGATGCCGCCGGCCGCGCTGCTGCTGGTCGGCTCGTTCTTCGCGCCGGGCGGCGCCACCGCCGCGGGCTGGACGCTCTACGCGCCGCTGTCGGTGCAGATGGGCCCGGGCATGGACATGGCGATTTTCGCCATGCACATCATGGGCGCGTCGTCGATCATGGGCTCGATCAACATCATCGTCACCATCCTCAACATGCGCGCGCCTGGCATGACGCTGATGAAGATGCCGATGTTCTGCTGGACGTGGCTGATCACCGCCTACCTGCTGATCGCCGTGATGCCGGTGCTGGCTGGCGCGATCACGATGGTGCTGACCGACCGCCACTTCGGCACGAGCTTCTTCTCGGCCGCCGGCGGCGGTGACCCGGTGATGTACCAGCATATCTTCTGGTTCTTCGGTCACCCCGAGGTCTACATCATGATCTTGCCGGCGTTCGGCATCATCTCGCATGTCGTGCCGGCCTTCGCGCGCAAGCGCCTGTTCGGCTACAGCTCGATGGTGTACGCCACGGCCTCGATCGCGATCCTGTCGTTCATCGTGTGGGCGCACCACATGTTCACCACCGGCATGCCGGTGACGGGCCAGCTGTTCTTCATGTACGCGACGATGCTGATCGCGGTGCCGACGGCCGTGAAGATCTTCAACTGGATCGCCACGATGTGGCGCGGCTCGATGACGTTCGAGACCCCGATGCTGTTCGCGATCGGCTTCATCTTCGTGTTCACGATCGGCGGCTTCACGGGCCTGATGCCGGCTGTCGCTCCGATCGACATCCAGCTGCAGGACACCTACTTCATCGTGGCGCACTTCCACTACGTCCTGGTGGCGGGCTCACTGTTCGCGCTGTTCGCGGGCTTCTACTACTGGGGTCCGAAGTGGAGCGGGTTCATGTATGACGAGATGCGCGGCAAGATCCACTTCTGGGGCTCGCTGATCTTCTTCAACGTGACCTTCTTCCCGATGCACTTCCTGGGCCTGGCCGGCATGCCGCGCCGCTATGCGGACTACCCGACCCAGTTCACGGACTTCAACGCGATCGCCTCGATCGGCGCGCTGGGCTTTGGCCTGATGCAGGTGTACTTCTTCTTCTGCGTGGTCCTGCCGTCGTACCGCGGTGGCCAGGCCGCCGGCGACAAGCCGTGGGATGGCGCGGAAGGCCTCGAGTGGACCGTGCCGTCGCCGGCACCGTTCCACACGTTCGAAGAACCGCCGGTCGTCAAGTAATCCAGTAACACCGGCCGGATGCCAGCCCTCGGGGCAGGTATCCGGCCCGCTAACCAGATGCTCATGCAGCCCTCGGAAACAAGCCCATCACCGCAGGATCGCAAGGCCGCCCAGCGGGCCGCCAACCGCCGTCTTGGCTGGATATTGCTCTCGATCGTGGTGGTCTTCTTTCTGGGATTCTTTGCCAAGATGGTGTTCCTTGGCGGCTGATGTCCCGATGAGAACGATGAAGTAGGAGGCAGACGCGTGGACGGGCAGGACAAGGCAATCGAGAAGCGTTTCAACCGCGGCATGATGTTGCGCCTGCTGGTGGTGGTGACGCTGATGTTCGGCTTTGGCTACGCGCTGGTGCCGCTGTACAAGGCGATCTGCGAGGTTACCGGCATCAACGTGCTGACCACGCGCGATCTGTATGGCGGGGCGGCGTTGAAGAACTCGCAGGTGGACACGAGCCGCACGATCACGGTCGAGTTCGATTCCAACGCGCGCGGGCCGTTTGCATTCCGGCCGGTGAAGCATTCGATGGAAGTGCATCCGGGCGAGCTGACGACGATCGTGTACGAGGTGGCCAACGGGCAATCGCGGGACATCTCCGCGCAGGCGATTCCGAGCTACGCGCCGAAGCAGGCCACCGAGTACTTCAAGAAGATCGAGTGCTTCTGCTTCAAGCAGCAGACGCTCAAGTCGAAGGAAGCGCGCGAGATGCCGGTGGTGTTCGTGATCGACCCGAAGCTGCCTAAGGACGTGAAGACCATCACGCTGTCGTACACGTTCTTCGAGGTGGGCACGCCGGTGGCGCAGGCGCCGCAGGATGAGCAGGCCTCGGTGCAGAAGGGGAGCTGACGATGACCAACCGCGACGATTCGGTGGATCCGGTGCATCGCAAGGCGTCCTTCGCGCAGACCGTGCGCGCGGTGCTGTGGTCGTTTATCGGGCTGCGCAAGGGATCGGAGCATGAGTCCGATATGGCGCGGCTGAACCCCGTGCACGTGATCATCGCCGGGCTGATCGCGGCGGCAGTGTTCGTGACGGTGCTGATCCTGGTGGTGCGCACCGTGGTGAGTCAGTCGTAGCAGGAAACTAGCAGGGAAAAAGGACAGAGCCGCTGGCAACCGAAGCGAAGCGGATCTGGCGAATAACCATTAGAGACTCTGAGCTGGAGATAGAAGAATGAGTGCGAATCGCGCAAACGCCCCGTACTACTTCGTGCCGGGCCCGTCGCGCCATCCGATCACGGCGGCATTCGGCCTGCTGATGACCGGCGCGGGAGCCGCGGGTTGGGTCAACGGGCAGCCGTGGGCGCCGTACCTGTGCGGCTTCGGCCTGTTGTGGTTCCTCTTCGTGCTCAAGAGCTGGTTCGGTGACGCCATCCGCGAATCCGAAGGCGGCATGTACGGCAAGAACATCGACACCTCGTTCCGCTGGTCGATGGGCTGGTTCATCTTCTCCGAAGTGATGTTCTTCGCGGCGTTCTTCGGCGCCCTGTTCTACGCGCGCACCATTGCCATGCCGTGGCTGGGCGACCTGAACAACAAGATCATCTGGCCGGACTTCGCGGCCGTGTGGCCGAACATGGGCCCTGCCGGCACCGTGGAAGACTTCCAGACGATGGGCCCGTGGCCGATCCCGACCATCAACACGGCGCTGCTGCTGACCTCGGGCGTCACGCTGACCTGGGCGCACCACGCGCTGCTGGCCGGCAAGCGCAGCCAGCTGATTCAGGGCCTGGTCCTGACGATCCTGCTGGGCGCGATCTTCATGTGCCTGCAGGCCTACGAGTACATGCACGCCTACAGCGAACTGAACCTGAAGCTGACCTCGGGTGTCTATGGTTCGACGTTCTTCCTGCTCACGGGCTTCCACGGCTTCCACGTGACGATGGGCGCGATCATGCTGACGGTGGTGCTGATCCGCGTGCTGAAGGGCCATTTCACGCCGGAGCATCACTTCGCATTCGAAGGTGCAGCCTGGTACTGGCACTTCGTGGACGTGGTCTGGCTGGGCCTGTACGTGGTGGTCTACTGGCTGTAAGGATTTCGCCGCGCCCCCTGCGGGCGGCGTGCGGTATCGAAGAAAGCGAAGCGCCGCGGGAGAGAAATCTCGGCGGCGCTTTTTTTCGCGAGGATGCCTGTCAGGGCGACGTATGGATGCCCGTGCTCTGGATCCAGCCCATCCAGTGCGAGAACAGGATGAACAGGAACAGCGCCACCGAGAAGCCGACGCGGAACATCAGCGAACGCATCATGTTGGGCGTGCGGCCACGGTCGCGCATCATGAAGAACAGCGCGGAGGCCAGGCTGCCAATGATCAGGATGAAGGCGACAAGGATGACGAAGCGCATGTGGGGGCCCGTTCTGCGAAGCGCCCATTATCGCACTGCGATGCCCGGAGGGAACCCGTGACGACCCGCACGCTCTGGCGTTCGCCGGGCACGGTGCCGATGGTGGCCGCGCTCGTGGTGATCGTCGTTACCTGCGCGCTCGGCAACTGGCAACTGCGCCGCGCGCATGAAAAGATCGACCGTGCGGAGCGGCTGGCCACGCTGGCGAAGCAGGCGCCCGTCGAACTGCGCGCGGCCCAGACCGATGCCGCGCAACTGGTCGAGCGCCGCGTGCGCGCGCGCGGCACGTTCGACGCGGACAAGACAGTGCTGCTCGACAATCGTCCGCACGGCAACGGTACTGACAGCCGTGCGGGGTTCCTCGTGCTCACGCCGTTGCGCCTCGCGGACGGTGGCAGCGTGCTGGTGATGCGTGGCTGGCTGCCGCGCGACGCGCAGGACCGCACGCGCATCGCGCCGTTCCCGACGCCCGCGGGGGAAGTCACTGTCGAAGGCACCGCGCTGGCCGCTGTGCCGCGCGTCTACAGCCTCGGGCAGGATGCTTCCGCGGAGGCCGGACGCAAGATCCGTCAGAATATCGACCTTGCCGCTTTTTCTCATGAGATCGGGGCGTCACTCCTGCCGGTGGTGGTAGAACAATCGGGCGATGCCGGAGACGGACTGGCCCGCGATTGGGCCCCCGCCGATTTCGGCGCGGACCGACACTACGGGTACGCTGCCCAGTGGTTCGGGCTGGCCGTATTGACGCTGGTGCTGGTGGCCGTGCTCGGCTGGCGGCGCGCCCGGCTGGACCGGGCAGACGGCAATGGAAACCTATAAACGAACGATGAACGCACAGACGAACGCCATGCCGCAGCCAGATCCCACGGCTTCGCCGGACCCCCGCATCGACGCGCGCACGCGCCGCGGCCGCCTGCAGATGCTGATGCTGCTGCTGGTCTGCGCATCGCCCGTACTCTTTTCGTACTTCACGTACTACGTGATCAAACCGACCGGCGGAAGCACCAACTACGGCGTGCTGATCGACCCGCAACGGCCCATGCCGCCCGTGCAGGTGACCAATGAGCGCAACGAGTCGGTGCCGCTAGCGTCCATGCGCGGCAAGTGGCTGATGGTGATGACCGACCCGTCCGCCTGCGACGAGACCTGCGCGAAGAAACTGTTCACGGTGCGCCAGATCCGCGTCGGACAGGGCGAGGACCGCGAGCGGATCGTGCCTGTCTGGCTGATCCAGGACCGGGGCGATGTGGACGACCGGCTCGCCGCCGCCTACAACGAACCTTATGCGGGCGTGCGTTTCCTGCGCATGGACCGGGCCACGATTGCCCAATGGCTGCCGGCCGAGGACGGCGCGCGCGCCGAGGATGCGATTTACCTGGTCGATCCGCTCGGCAACCTGATGATGCGCTGGCCGAAGGACCCCGACCCCAAGAAGATCAGCAGCGACCTGAAGAAGCTGCTGAAGTATTCCCGTATTGGCTGAATTCCCATGCTGCTTCAGTTGGCCATCATTGGCATCCTGATTGCGCTGCTGCCCCTGTCCTACGTGATGGTGCGCGGCAATCGCGACAAATATCGCAGGCTCGTCTGGATCACGGCGTTCCTGACGCTGGACCTGATCATGTTCGGCAGCTTCACCCGGCTGACCGACTCTGGCCTCGGCTGCCCCGACTGGCCCGGCTGCTACGGCCACTCGAACCCGCACGCGGCGATGGAGCCGATTCGCGCGGCGGAAACGGCGCTCCCGAGCGGCCCGGTCACGCTGATGAAAGCGTGGATCGAGATGATCCATCGCTATTTCGCCATGGCGGTCGGTGTGCTGATCATCTCGCTGATGGTGCTGGCATGGGTCAAGCGCCGGGAACTGAAGCAGTCGCCGTGGTTCGCCACCGGTGTGTTCCTGCTGGTCTGCCTGCAGGGCGCGTTCGGTATGTGGACCGTGACGATGAAGCTGCAACCGATCATCGTCGTCACCCACCTGCTGCTGGCGATGGCGCTGCTGGCGTCGCTGATCCTGCTCGGGTCACGTAACGAACCGCCGCATGTCGTGGCGCCACAGGCGGCTTCGCTGCGCTGGGCCGGCCTGCTGGCCCTGGTGCTGCTGGTCGTCCAGATCTTCCTGGGCGGCTGGGTCAGCACCAACTACGCGGTGCTGGCCTGTACCGACTTTCCGCTCTGCAACGGCCAGCTCGTGCCAGAGATGGACTTCCGCCATGGCTTTACGCTGTGGCGCCAGCTCGGCATGACGGCCGACGGCGACTACATTCCGCACGCGGCGCTGGTGGCTATCCACTGGGTGCACCGTGGCTTCGCCTTCGTCGTGCTCGGTTTCCTGCTCTGGTTCGCGTTGCGCGCGCGCCGGATGGAAGGGCTGGCGCGGCATGCGCGGTGGTTGCTGGTCGTGCTGACGCTGCAGTTGTGCACCGGCATGTCGAACATCGTTTTCGACTGGCCGCTGGTCGCGGCGGTGGCCCATAACGGCGGAGCAGCCCTGCTGCTGATGTTGTTGCTCCGTCTCAACTACAATATCGGCCTCGCCACTCGCTCCGCCGGCGCCGCCTCGCAACCCTCGATTGCCGCGCGCGCCACATGAAGGACAAGATGCCCCCCGTCGTAACTGCTACCCACTCCCAATCCTCCGTGGGCCGATTACGCCATCTGGCCCGCCAATACGCCGCGCTGACCAAGCCGCGGGTGACCCAACTCGCCGTGTTCTGCGCCATCATCGGCATGTTCCTGGCCACGCCGGGCATGGTGCCGTGGTCGGTGCTGATCGGTGGCGCGGCCGGTATCTGGCTGCTGGCCGGCGCGGCTTTCGCCATCAACTGCCTGGTGGAACAGAAGATCGACGCGCTGATGCGCCGCACCGCGTGGCGCCCGTCGGCCACAGGCGAGATCACTACCACCCAGACGCTGATCTTCTCGGCCGTGCTGGGCGGTGCTGGCATGTGGCTGCTGCACGTCTTCGCCAACGACCTGACAATGTGGCTCACCTTCGCCACGTTCCTTGGCTATGCCGTGGTCTATACGATCCTTCTGAAGCCGGCGACGCCGCAGAACATCGTGATCGGTGGCCTGTCGGGCGCCATGCCCCCGGCGCTGGGATGGTCCGCGGTATCGGGCACGGTGCCTGCGGAGGCCTGGTTCCTGGTGCTGATCATCTTCACCTGGACGCCGCCGCACTTCTGGGCGCTGGCCCTGTACCGCCGCGCCGACTACGCCAAGTCCGGCCTGCCGATGCTGCCGATCACCCACGGCGAGCGCTACACGCTACTGCATATCCTGCTGTACACGCTGATCATGATCGCGGCCACGCTGCTGCCGTTCGTGTACGGCATGAGCGGCTACATCTACCTGGTGGCGGCGCTGGGGCTGGGCCTGGTGTTCCTGGGCTATGCCTGGAAGCTGTACCGCAACTACTCGGACGGTCTCGCCCAGCGCACCTTCCGTTATTCGATCCTGTACCTGTCGCTGCTGTTTGCGGCGTTGCTTGTGGATCACTACTTCAAGTTCGTGCCGCAGGTCTGACCGCCTGCGGCATCTTGCCGCGCCCGGAAGTCATCGCCGGCCCAATCGGCGATACTTTCGGGCAACTCCTCCCAATTCTTGCGCATGTCGACCTCTTCCCAAGGCCTCTGGGCCGCATTCCGCCGCTTTTGCCTGCTCGCGCTCTGCACGGCCCTGCTGGCCGCCTGCGGGCAGCCAAAGCCGTCTTTCCGCAACGTCGATATCTCGGGCGCCACCGAATTCGGCAAGGACTTCGCGCTGCTGGACCCCACCGGCAAGACCCGCACGCTGGCCGATTTCAAGGGCAAGGTGGTGCTGATGTTCTTCGGCTACACCCATTGCCCGGACGTGTGCCCGACCACGATGGTGGAGCTCAAGCAGGTGATGGAGCAGATGGGGCCGGATGCGGACAAGGTGCAGGTGTTGTTCGTCACCGTCGATCCGGAACGCGATACGGCGGCGCTGATGGCCCAGTATGTGCCGGCCTTCGACTCGCGCTTCCTGGGCCTGCGCCCGGCCGACGAGGCCGCGCTCAAGAAGGTGACCAAGGACTTCAAGGTCTACTACGCCAAGGTGCCGGGTTCGTCGCCGGACAACTACACGATGGACCACTCGGCCGGCAGCTACGTGTTTGACCAGAACGGCCAGTTGCGGCTGTTCATCCGCCACGGCCAGGGGCCGGAGCCGATCGCGCATGACCTCAAGCAGTTGATGTCGTAAATAAGAAAAGGCCGGTCGAATGACCGGCCTTTCTCATTGCGGGGTGCGTGGCCTCAGGCGAATGCCGCCAGCGCGCCCTTCATCTTCTTCATTGCCGCCGATTCGATCTGGCGAATCCGCTCGGCGGATACACCGAACTCGTCGGCCAGTTCGTGCAGCGTGGCGCCGCCCGAGCCATCGTCGTTGACGTCGAGCCAGCGCGCCTCGATGATGCGGCGGCTGCGCGGGTCCAGCTTCGTCAGCGCCTCTTCCAGGCCTTCGACCTGCAGACGGTCGTGGCGCTTGGCTTCCAGCACCTGCGTCGGCTCGTTGTGGTTATCCGCAAGGTAGGCGATCGGCGCGAATTCTTCCTCGCCATCCTCGATCTGGCCTTCCAGCGCCATATCGCCGCCCGACATGCGGGTTTCCATCTCCATCACTTCCTCGGGCTTGACGTTGAGCTCGCGCGCAACGGCTTCGATCTGCTCGGGCGTGAAGGTATGCGAGCCCTGCTTGTGGCTGCGCAGGTTGAAGAACAGCTTGCGCTGGGCCTTGGTGGTGGCCACCTTGACCATGCGCCAGTTCTTCAACACGTATTCGTGGATCTCGGCCTTGATCCAGTGCATCGCGTACGACACAAGGCGCACGCCCTGTTCGGGGTCGAAGCGCTTGACGGCCTTCATCAGCCCGATGTTGCCTTCCTGGATCAGGTCGGCGTGAGGCAAGCCGTATCCCAGGTACTGCCGGGCAATGGAGACCACCAGACGCAGGTGCGACATCACCATGCGGCGGGCGGCATCGACTGAGTCGTTGTCGCGCAGGTCGCGAGCCAGGCTGAGCTCTTCCTCGGGGGTGAGCATCGGGATGCGGTGGACAGCCTGAATGTAGCTGTCCAGATTGCCCAGTGTGCCGGGGAAGGTCAGTGCGAAGGCATTCGCGGCGGCATTCTGGGGCGCCGTGGGCAGACGGCGGGTAACTTGGGTTTGATCGGCAGACAGGACTGCGTTCACTATGACTCCTTTCGCATCCGGCGGTGGGTTGCCGGTGTGTCCCGAAGGGACACCGCATTGCAACGCATATTAGCACTCGAACCGGACGAGTGCTAAGTTAGAAGGTCTATAGGGTTGATAGTTCCAGGCAATCGGAAAAATCTTATGGATAGCCTGATGTCGCCTTATAGTGGCCCAGCCCAAGCCTGACAAGGCCTGGCGGGCAGCGCTCTCGGCGCACTGTTATTAGAGGGGGCAGCCCCGATTCGGTTTCGCAGCGATTTCGGGATGGTGTATTGCAGGATTCGCTACACTGAAGTCGTTTTTCAGACGCATCCCCCAGGAGCCCCACATGTCTGCTATCGAACACTTGCTGAAGCCTCATGTGCGAGACATCGGCGAGTTCACCGTCCGCCGATTGCTGCCCGCCGCTACGACGCAAACGGTCGGGCCATTCATCTTCTTTGATCACATGGGGCCGGTGGAGATGGAGCCCGGCGCGGGCATGGATGTGCGTCCGCATCCTCATATTGGACTGGCGACAGTCACGTATCTGTTCGAAGGCGAGATCATGCATCGCGACAGCCTGGGCAGCGAGCAGGTGATTCGACCTGGCGACGTGAACTGGATGACTGCCGGGCGTGGCATCACGCACTCGGAGCGCTCGCCGGACGGCGCGCGCTCGGCCGGACCGCACCTGCACGGCATCCAGACCTGGGTAGCCTTGCCTAAGGCGCATGAGAATGATCCGCCTTCGTTCCACCACCATCCGGGCGCTACGCTGCCCAAGATCGAACTGCCCGGCGTGCGGATGACCGTTATCGCGGGCGATGCCTTCGGCGCCGAGTCGCCGGTCAAGGTCTACAGCCGCACGCTCTATGTGGCGATCGAGATGGATGCTGGCGCAAGCCTTGTGATCCCCGCCGAACACGTCCAGCGTGGCATTTATCCGGTCGACGGCAACCTGGAGGTCGATGGCGAGACGCTGCCGGCCGAGCATCTGGTGGTGCTGGTACCTGGCGAGCCCGTGACGATCAAGGCGACGATGCCCTCGCGCGTGATGCTGCTTGGTGGCGATCCCACGGACGGACGGCGTTTCATCTACTGGAATTTCGTGGCGAGCAGCAAGGAAGCGATCGAAGAGGCCGCCCAGCGCTGGCAGGACGACCAGTTTCCGCACGTCCCGGGCGAGACGGAGCGCATTCCGCTGCCGCCGCGCCGGCCCTGATCGCGCTGGCGGGCCCTCCTGCATCCTGTAGCGGGAGGTGTTACAGCGGGCTGGCCCAGGTCACCCGCGTGGCCTGCGTCAGGCACTCCTTGATCGCCGCCACCTGGGTGGCAACGGGCGCGGGCACCGGTTCCGCGCCATCCAGCACCTTGCGAATCCACGCGGCCGTCTCGGCGATGTCCGTGCCCTGCGGCAGTTCGGGCACATCTGCGACCGAACCGCCGACCGGATCGACCATCGTGCGCTGATGGCCGTCGTGCAGCCAGTCGATACGGCTGCTGCGGCGCGCGTCGGCCACGACTTCCCCCTCGGTACCCCGGGCCAGCATCACGTTGGCGGGTTCGTGCGAGAAATACTCGGTCAGCGTTTCCCGATACTCGGGGTGGGTGTAGCTGTAGAGCCGCAATGCCTCGGCAGGGGAGTGTCCGCCCACCGGTTGCAGCATCTTGACGACCGTATGCGCCGAATTGCGCAGGCCGATGATCGCGCGTTTGTCGAGCAGTTGCGACAGCGCGGGCGACAGCACGTCGATCGGCAGCGCGGCCAGCGGATTCGATGCCGCGCCAAGCTGCGCCTCCGCGGACTGCGCGGTGGCGCATAGCGGCAGGCCCAGTGCCTCGAACAGCGCCATGCTGGTGACGCGGCCCGGAAACTCGCGAATGCCGTGGACCAGCGTCGGCACGCCATCGCGCGCCAGCAGCATCGCCAGCAGCGGCACCAGGTTCGGTTGCTTGCGTGCGCCGTTGTAGCTCGGAATCACCACCACGGGTTTGTCGGCCGGTGCGGCCAGTGGCGCGCAGTGATCGTGCGCGGCATCCAGCATGCCGGCCAATTCGTGCGGTGCTTCGCCCTTGATGCGATAGGCCAGCAACACGGCGCCAAGCTCTAGATCGGACACACGACCGGCGAGCATGGCATCGAACAGCGCCTGGGCGTCTTCACGCGGCAGCGCGCGCGCGCCATTGACGCCTCGTCCGATTTCCTTGATGTACTTGGCCGCCGGGAATGGCGCGCGGGATGCAGAGGTCATGATGCTGCGGGGATCGTGGGGTTGGGGTTCATGATAGCGGAGGCTCGCCGCTTATCCCAATGCCGTGAGTCAATCATGATCCCCGCGCCGGGCACGCGCCGGGCACGCGTCAGGCGGCTTCCTCCAGCGCCGGATTGCGCTGCTTGCGATACAGGAAGTCGAGCACGGCAGTGCGGCACGCGTGGAATGTCTTGTCGTCGGCCAGCGTCACGCGGTCACGCGGGCGCGGGATATCGACACGCAGGATCTCGCCGATGGTCGCCGCGGGCCCGTTGGTCATCATGACGATGCGATCCGCCAGCAGCACGGCCTCGTCCACGTCGTGCGTGACCATGACCACGGTGCTCCTGGTGCGCGCAACGATCTTCAGCAACGCGTCCTGCAGATGGGCACGCGTCAGCGCGTCGAGCGCGCCGAATGGCTCGTCCATCAGCAGCACCTTCGGCTGCATCGCCAGCGCCCGGGCGATGCCCACTCGCTGCTTCATGCCCCCCGAGATCTCGTGCGGATATTTGCTTTCCGCGTGGGTCAGGCCCACCAGGGCCAGCGTGTCGTGCGTGCGCGCCTTGAGTTGCGCCGGCGTCTCGCTTCGGCCGAACACACGCTCTACGCCCAGATGGACGTTCTCGAAGCACGTCATCCAGGGCAGCAGCGAGTGGTTCTGGAACACCACGGCCCGCTCCGGGCCGGGGCCGGCGATCTCGCGTCCCGCGCAGATCAGAGCGCCGGCCGTCGGCGCGGTCAGTCCTGCGATCAGGTTCAGCAGCGTTGACTTGCCGCAGCCCGAATGCCCGATCAGTGTCACGAACTCGCCTTCCGCGATCGACAGGTCGATATCGCGCAGCGCCACGAACGGCCCCTTGCGCGTCTTGAAGGTCTGCCCGACGTTTTCGATGCTGACGAACTTTTCCATGATGGTCGTCTCCGGATCAGGTGTTGCCGTAGCTGAAGCGGCGGGCGAGGGCCAGCAGCAGGTGCTCGAGCACCAGGCCCACCACGCCGATGATGAAGATCGCGATCACGATGTGCTCGACCTTGAGGTTGTTCCACTCGTCCCAGAGCCAGAAGCCGATGCCGGTGCCGCCCGTGAGCATTTCCGCGGCGACGATCACGAGCCACGCCGTGCCGATCGACAGCCGCACGCCGGTCAGCATGTACGGCAGCACGGCCGGAAACAGCACGTGCCGGAAGATCTTCCACTCCGACAGGTCGAGCACGCGTGCCACGTTCAGGTAGTCCTGCGGCACGCGGGTCACGCCCACAGCAGTATTGATGACCATGGGCCAGATCGAGCAGATGAAGATTGCCCAGATCGCGGCGGGGTTGGCGGCCTTGAACAGCAGCAGGCCAATCGGCAGCCAGGCCAGCGGGGACACCGGACGCAGCAGGCTGATGACGGGCGACGCCATCGCGTTCAGGAACGCGAAGCGCCCCAGCAGGAAGCCGGCCGGAATGCCCACGACCGCGGCCAGGCCAAAGCCCGCCGCCACGCGCGCCAGTGACGCCAGCACGTTCCAGCCGATGCCCTGGTCGTTCGGCCCGTTGCGATAAAACGGATCGGCGAATAGCGGCACTGCGGCGTTCCAGGTGGCGCCAGGTGTCGGGATCGACGGGATCAGCGTGGCGATGCCGTGCCACACCAGCACGAACAACGCGAAGCCGATCAGTGGCGGCACGCACTTGAGTACGAACGCGGCAAACGCGTCGCGGCGCGCGGCGCGTTGCTCCAGTGCGGCGATCTCCTGCGCGCGGCGGCGCGACTGTTCCTTGGCGTCCGGATCGACGGCCTCCGGATTCATGGGCGTGGCGCCTTCCGGCGATGACTGGGCGAGAGCATTCACGGCAAGCTCCTGTTCGTGTGGATGGGGCTGGATGGGGCAGGACCGACCGGGCCGGTCCGTGCGGCGCGTCAGGCCTTGATCTTGAATCCGTCGGCGTAGGCCTTCGGGTCCTTCGTCGCATCCCACGTCACGCCGTCGATCAGCCTGGCGGTGCGGAAGTCGCTCTTCGGTAACGGCACCTGCGCGGCGGCAGCGGCCTGCTTGTAGACGTCGATCCGATTTACCTGCTTGGCCACGGCCAGATAGTCCGGATGCTCTTTCAGCAGCCCCCAGCGCTTGTGCTGGGTCAGGAACCACATGCCGTCAGAAAGGAACGGATAGTTCGCCAGGCCGTCCTGGTAGAACTTCATCGAATCGGGGTCGTCCCAGGTCTTGCCCAGGCCGTTGGTGTAGCGGCCCAGCATCCGGTCCAGGATGATGTCCATATCCGTGTTCACGTAGGACTTGGCGGCGATCGTCTCGGCGGTTTTGCGGCGGTTGGATGCGGAAGCGTCGATGAACTTCGATGCATCCAGCACGGCGGCCACCATCGCGCGCGCCGTGTTCGGGTACTTCTGCACGAACTCGGCCGTGGTGCCCAGCGTCTTCTCCGGGTGGTCCTTCCAGATCGCCTGGGTGGTCTCGGCGGTGAAGCCGATCTTGTCGGCGATCGCGCGCGCGCCCCAAGGCTCACCGACGCAAAAGCCATCCATGTTGCCCACGCGCATGTTGGCCACCATCTGCGGCGGCGGCACTGTGATGGCCTTGGCATCGCGCATCGGATCGATGCCGTTGGCGGCCAGCCAGTAGTAGAGCCACATCGCATGGGTGCCGGTCGGGAAGGTCTGCGCGAACACGTAATCGCGCTTTTCCCTGGACATCAGCGCCTTCAGGCTTGCGCCATCCTTGACGCCTTTTTCCGCCAGTTTCGAGGACAGCGTGATGGCCTGGCCGTTGTGGTTCAGGTTCATTAGCACGGCCATGTCTTTCTTCGGCCCGCCGATGCCGAGCTGCACGCCGTAGATCAGGCCGTACAGCACGTGCGCGGCGTCCAGCTCGCCATTGACCAGCTTGTCGCGCACGCCAGCCCACGAAGCCTCCTTGCTCGGCGTGATCTTGATGCCGTACTTCTTGTCCAGGCCCAGCGTCGACGCCATCACCACCGATGCGCAATCGGTCAGCGGAATGAAGCCGATCCTGACCTCCGGCTTTTCCGGCGCATCGGAGCCGGCGGCCCACGCACCGCTGCGCACCAGCGGATCGACCAGCGTCATCACGCTGGCGCCGGCGATGGTGGCCAGCGCGCGACGGCGGCCGTGGCAGGCGGGGGCGGCATCCGCGGCAGCGGTGTCGTTGGCGCGCTGGGGCTTGAGGACTTTGAGGCGAGAAGGCATGCGATACGCTCCAGAAAGAGAAAAGGCGTCCCGATCCCCGGCCCGGACACCTGGCCAGGAAGGCCAGTGTCCGGGGCGGGGTTCAGGACGCCGTTGTCCGATGCCTCGCGGTCGACGTTGATCGCGGGCACACATGTTGTGAGGTGCTTCCGGGTGATGCGCGGCCGTCGTTGGCCGTGCCTTGGGTAACGCAAGCGCTATGCCAGCGCTTTTTGGGGTGTCGGAGGGGAAATGGCGGGGCCGGTGGTGCCCGTTTCACTGTCGGGATGCGCTGCCTGGGAATGGCGCCGCGCCAGTCTTGTGCAACGCACCAACGGCGTGCCGCGCACCGCGTCTGTGTGTCGCGTCCATGTGTCGCGCCCGCCAGCGCGGAGGGATCAGGCCATCACATCGATCACGCGCTGTGCGGCATCCACGAGCCGGATACCGCGCTCCATAGCCATCGAGCGCAGCCGCTTGAAGGCTTCGTCCTCGCTGATGCCGCGTGCCTGCATCAGCAGGCCCTTGGCGCGCTCCACCGTCTTGCGCTCGGCCAGCTTGAGCTTGGTGGCGTCGAGTTCGGCGCGTAGCTGCTGGTCCAGCTGGAAGCGGGCGTAGGCCACGTCGAGGACTGTCTTCACCCGTTCCGCACGCAGGCCGTCGACGATGTACGCGGTGATGCCGGCCGACAGGGCGGCCTTGATGCGCTGAGCGTCGTCGTTATCCGTGAACAGCACGATGGGGCGCGGCGCATGCTGGGTGGAGACGCAGACATGTTCGATGGTGTCGCGCGCGGCCGATTCGGAGGCAATGATGACCAGGTCCGGCTGGCTGGCCGTAATGGTGTCCGGCAGGCGCAGGTCCGCGTCGACGGTTTGCACCTCGGTGAAGCCTGCCTGCGCCAGACCGGCGCGGATCGTCTCCACGTTGAGCGGATCGGCCTCATGCGGATCACGAACCAACAGGATGCGCAGGCTCCGGCTCGTGGTGGCTGGCGGTGCTACGGCGGAAGGGGGCGGATGGCGTCGGGTCATGGAGGGCGCTTGGTTGCGGTGCAATATGCAAGATTCGCGCCGGGTCTGCTTCCACTGTATGCCACCGTATTCAAGGTGTATCCTTTGCCCCTGCCGCGGCCCACCCGACTGGGCACGACCGGACACGACACCGGGTGCGGCGTTCCATCAAAAAAGAGAAAGCTGGAGAGTTGGATGACCGAATTCGTCTTCGCGCCGCAAGCCCCCGTCGGTGTTCCCGTGCGTGGTGGCAGCGCAAGTTTCCCCGTGCGCCGGGTCTACTGCGTGGGCCGGAACTATGCCGCCCATGCCCGTGAAATGGGTTCGGACCCCGACCGCGAACCGCCGTTCTTCTTCTGCAAGCCGTCCGACGCGGTCAGCTACGTGGCTGACAAGACCGAAGGCGCCTTCCCGTACCCGCCGGGCACGGGCAATTGCCACTACGAGGTGGAACTGGTTGTCGCCATTGGCAAGGGCGGCCGGGACATCCCGGTCGAGCAGGCCGCCAGCCATGTCTTCGGCTATGCCATCGGCCTCGACATGACGCGCCGCGACCTGCAGAACGAATCGAAGAAAACCGGCCGCCCTTGGGAAACCGGCAAGGCATTCGACAAGTCCGCGCCGATCGGCCCGATCGTGCCGGTCTCGGCCATCGGCCACCCGGAAAAGGGTGCCGTGACGCTCGCCGTCAACGGCGTGGAGAAGCAGCGTGGCGATCTGTCGGACCTGATCTGGTCGGTGCCTGAAATGGTGTCGTATCTGTCGAAGCTGTTCGAACTGCAGCCGGGCGACCTGATCTACAGCGGAACGCCTGAAGGCGTGGGGCCGGTAGTGAAGGGCGACGTCATGCAATGCCACATCGAAGGTGTGGGCGACCTGACCGTCAAGGTGGTGTGAGGCGATGCTCGAACTCCATAGCTACTTCCGCAGCTCGGCGTCGTTCAGGGTGCGTATCGCGCTGAACCTGAAGGGCTTGCCCTATGACTACAAGGGCGTGCATCTGCTGAAGGAAGGCGGCATGCAGCTGAAGCCCGAGTATCGCGCGCTGAATGCCGATGGCGTGGTGCCGACGCTCGTGGTCGATGGCAGGCCGCTGATTCAGTCGATGGCGATCATCGAGTATCTCGACGAAACCCATCCGGAGCCTGCGCTGCTGCCGAAGGATCCGTTCGAGCGTGCCGTCGTGCGCGGCCTGGCTCAGGAAATCGCCTGCGAGATCCATCCGCTCAACAACCTGCGCGTGCTCAAGTACCTCAAGCACGAGCTCAAGGTGTCGGAGGAAGCCAAGGATGCGTGGTACCGCCACTGGATCGAACAGGGGTTTGCCTCGCTCGAAGTCAATCTGTCGCAACTGGGGCGTGTGGGTCGCTTTGCGTTCGGCGATACGCCGACATTGATCGACTGCTGCCTGGTGCCGCAGGTATTCAATGCGCAGCGTTTCAATGTCGATGTGAGCCGCTTCCCGACGATCGCGAAGATCCATGCCACTTGCATGGAGCTGGACGCGTTCCAGAAGGCCGCGCCCGGGGCGCAGCCGGACAGCGAGTAAGCGGTAGCGTTGCCAGAAACAAAAACCCCGGTGTCCTCACCGGGGTTTTTGTTTTTGCGTGCCAGCCGGACTCAGCCCAGCAGCGCCTCGGCGAACTCGTCCGCCTTGAACGGCTGCAGGTCCTCGACCTTCTCGCCCACGCCGATAAAGTACACCGGTACCGGACGCTGGCGCGCGATCGCGGCCAGGATGCCGCCCTTGGCCGTGCCGTCGAGCTTGGTCACGATCAGGCCGGTCAGGCCGAGCGCGTCATCGAACGCGCGCGTCTGGGCCAGTGCGTTCTGACCGGTATTGGCGTCGATCACGAGCAGCACTTCATGCGGTGCGGTCGGCATCGACTTGCCGATCACGCGCTTGACCTTCTTGAGTTCCTCCATCAGGTGAAGCTGCGTGGGCAGGCGGCCAGCGGTATCTGCCATCACGATGTCGATCTTGCGCGCGCGCGCCGCGTTGACGGCATCGAAGATCACGGCGGCTGGGTCGCCGCTTTCCTGGGCCACCACGGTCACGTTGTTGCGCTCGCCCCAGATCGTGAGTTGTTCGCGCGCGGCGGCGCGGAACGTGTCGCCGGCGGCCAGCAGCACGGACTGGTGATAGGACTGGAAATGCTTGCAAAGCTTACCGATGCTGGTGGTCTTGCCCGCGCCGTTGACGCCGGCAATCATCATCACCAGCGGCTGCTCGCGGCCCAGTTCCATCGTCTTCTCGAGCGGCTTGAGCAGTTGCGTCAGCAGATCCTTGAGCGCGGCCTTCACGCCTTCGGCCGTTTCGATACGATCATTCTTGATGCGGCGGCGCAGTTCGCCCAGCAGGTACTCGGTGGCCTCCACGCCGGCATCGGCCATCAGCAGCGCCGTTTCCAGTTCCTCGAACAGCGCCTCGTCGACCTTGACGCCGACGAACAGCACGCCGATGTTGCGGCTGGTCTTCGACAGGCCGGCACGCAGTCGCGACATCCAGCCGCGCTTGGCTTCGGCGGTTTGCGCGGGCGGCGGGGTCAGCTCCAGTTCCTCGATGACCGGCGGCGTGTAGCTGGCCGGAGGCGGAGCCGACGCCACGGGCGGCACGACCGGTGGCGCCACGGGTGGCGCCACATGGACGGGCGCCGGGGCGGGCGTTGGAGCTGGCGCAGGTGTTGAAGCCGGGGTCGAAACCGGGGTTGCAACGGGTACCGCTACAGGGGGGGCGACAGGGGTTACCGCAGGTGCCGCAGCCGGGGTGGGGGCGGGAAGCGGGGCCGGCGCAGGAGCAGGCGCCGGTGTGGGGGCGGCCGCGGGCGGCTCGACCGATTCGGGAGCCGGTTCGGCCTTGCGCTTCTTCCAGAAACTAAACATTGGGAAAGGGGTCAATACCCCGGTAGAATCAATCGGCAAAATTCTAGCAGACGGGGTCGCATGAACCATTGCGCTGACGTGTCCGGAGCGGGTGTCGCGAAATTTCCGCGGCGCATTCTTTCTTCTCTCATTCTTGCTTCCCTGATCGGCCCCCTGGCCGGCACTGCGTGGTCCCAGACCCCAGGCGAAGCGCCCAGTGCCGCCACGTCAGCCTCGCCACGACAGGGGCCACCACCAACACAGCCCACGGCGACAGTCGGCCAGGCCCAGGCCGGCACGACCGAATTCCGCCTGTCCAATGGCTTGCGCGTGATCGTCAAGGAAGACCATCGGGCGCCCACGGTGGCCCATATGATCTTCTACCGCGTGGGCGGATTCGACGAGGTCAGCGGCACCACTGGCGTAGCCCACATGCTCGAACACATGATGTTCAAGGGCACACCGAAGGTACCGGTGGGTGAGTTCTCGCGCCAGATCGCCCTGCTGGGCGGCCGCGAGAACGCCCTGACCAACCGAGACTTCACGCTCTACTACCAGCAGATCTCCAAGCAATACCTGCCGAAGATGATGGAGCTCGAGGCCGACCGCATGGCCAACCTCATCTTCAAGAAGGAAGAGTTCGAGCGAGAGATGAAGGTGGTGATGGAGGAGCGTCGCCTGCGCACCGATGACTCCCCCCGCGGCACCGTCTACGAGCAGTTGCTGGCCACGGTCTACACGGCGATGCCGTACCGGCACCCGGTCATCGGCTGGATGGACGACCTCGTCAACATGCGGGTCGAGGACGTGCACGACTGGTACAAGACCTGGTACGTGCCCAACAACGCCATGGTGATCGTCACCGGCGACGTCAATCCGGCTGAGGTGCGCGCGCTGGCCGAACGCTACTACGGCAAGCTGAAACCGCATCCGCTGCCGCTGCGCAAGACGCAGATCGAGGCGCCGCAGAAGGGCATCAAGCGCATCTGGGTCAAGGCGCCCGCCGAGAACCCCTACATGGTGATGGCCTACAAGGTGCCGCGCCTGCGCGACGTGGAAAAGGATGTCGATCCGTACGCGCTGGAAGTCCTGTCCGCCGTGCTGAACGGCTACGACAATGCGCGTCTGACACGTGAACTCGTGCGCGAGCGGCGACTGGCCGATGACGTGAACGTCGGCTACGACAGCATCAACCGCGCGGACTCTCTGTTCGTGCTGGACGGCACGCCCGCCAACGGCCACACCACGGAAGAGATCGAGGCCGCGCTGCGCGAGGAGATCCAGCGCATTGCCAAGAACGGCGTGTCCGAGGAAGAGCTCAAGCGCGTCAAGGCCCAGGTCGTGGCAGGCCAGATCTACAAGCGCGACTCGGTGTTCGGCCAGGGCATGGAAATCGGCGTGTCGGAAATCTCTGAAATCTCCTGGCGCCAGATCGACCGCATGCTCGACAAGATCAAGGAAGTCACGCCGGCCCAGGTGCAGGCCGTCGCCGCCAAGTATTTCAGCGACGACAACCTGACCGTGGCCACGCTTCTGCCGCAGCCGATCGACCCCAACAAGCCCAAGACCCCGGTCCCCGAAGGCCTGCGTCACTAGGAGCAACAATGTCCTTGTCTGTTATGACGATTGCGTCTCCGCGCCTGTTGCGCCGGCTTGCCGGCGCGGCCTTCGGGGCAGCGGCGCTGCTGGCCAGCGCTGTTGCCCACGCAGCCATTCCGATCGAAAGCTGGACGGCCTCCACGGGCGCGAAGGTGTTCTTCGTGCCGAGCCCGTCGATCCCGATGCTTGACGTCAATATCGACTTCGACGCCGGCAGCCGGTATGACCCGCCCGGCAAGGCCGGCCTTGCCACGCTGACCGCGGCGCTGCTCGACAAGGGCGCCAGCGCGCAGGATGGCCAGCCGGCCCGCAATGAGGCGCAGATCGCGGATGCCTTTGCCGATACCGGCGCCGATTTTGGTGGCGCAGCGGGCGGCGACCGTGGCGGCATTGGTTTGCGCACGCTGACCGCTTCGCCGGAACGTGAGCAGTCACTGCGTCTGGCGGCCCAGCTAATCAAGGCGCCGACCTATCCGGACGCCGTGGTGGCACGCGAAAAGCAGCGCCTGATCACGGCCATCCGCGAGGGCGACACACGGCCGGGCGTAATCGCGGACAAGAAGCTGTCGAAGGCGATCTATCCGAGCCATCCATATGGCGTATCGGCCACAGCCGAAACTGTCGGGTCGATCACGCATGACGACCTGGTCAAGTTCTGGCAGGACAACTACACGGCGAAGCGCGCCGTGGTGACGTTGATCGGCGCGATCGACCGCAAACAGGCCGAACAGATCGCCGAGGAACTGACGCGTGGCTTGCCTGCCGGCGCGGCCCCGCCGACGATGCCGGACGTGCAGATGACGATCCCGGCCAGCGAGCAACGGATTCCCCATCCGGCCCAGCAGGCCAGCGTGGCGCTCGGGCAGCCGGCCATCGCGCGCGGCGATCCGGATTACTTCCCGTTGCTGGTCGGCAACTACGTGCTCGGTGGCGGCGGCTTTAGCTCGCGCCTGACCGATCAGGTTCGGGAGAAGCGCGGACTCACCTACGGCGTGGACAGCTACTTCTCGCCGTCCAAGCAGCCGGGGCCGTTCAGTGTCTCGCTGCAGACCAAGAAGGAAAACACCAACGAGGCGCTGGCGCTGGTGCGCGAGATCGTCGCGAAGTATGTGGCGGAGGGGCCCACGGATGCTGAACTGCGCGCGGCCAAGGATAATCTGGTCAATGGTTTCCCACTGCGCATCGACAGCAACCGCAAGCTGCTGACCAACGTGGCCAATATCGGCTGGTATGGCTTGCCGCTGGACTACCTGGACACGTGGACGAGCCAGATCAACAAGGTCACGCGCGAACAGGTGCGCGCCGCATTCCAGCGGCATGTGCATCCGGACGCCATGGCGACGGTGATCGTCGGCGGCCCGGAAAAGTGACGCGTCGGACGTGATTTCGCGTGGCTTGGCGCCCATGTGTGGGCCGGGCCACCCGCGGCGGCGGCTGACCTTGCTGTGCCGGCGCGTGGCAGGCTCTACAATCACGGCATGAATTCGCAATCCCGACCTTCGCCCGCACCGCGCGGGCGAACTTCTGTTCCCCGCAAGTCCCCCACCCAGGTGCGCATCATCGGCGGGCGCTGGAAGCGATCGCTGCTGCCGGTGCTCGAAGCCGAAGGGCTTCGTCCGACGCCTGACCGTGTGCGCGAAACGTTGTTCAACTGGCTTGGCCAGGACCTGTCCGGCCTGACCTGCCTCGACCTGTTCGCCGGTTCGGGCGCGCTCGGCTTCGAGGCAGCGTCCCGGGGGGCCAGTGCCGTGACGCTGGTCGAAGCCAACCCGCACGTGGTGCGCCAGCTCCGCGATAACCAGTACCGGCTCGATGCCTCGCAGGTGAAGATCATCCACAGCGACGCCTTCGCGGCAGCCGCGCAGATGCCGGCGGCCAGCTTCGACGTGGTATTCCTGGACCCGCCCTTTGCCGAAGACTGGCTCGGGCCGGCGCTCGAACACGCGGCGCGTCTGTCACGTCCGGGGGGAGCCATCTACGTCGAAACGGATCGAGCGCTGATCGGCCCGGATGCGCCGATACCGGCGTCCCTGGAGATCGTTCGCCAGGCGCGCGCGGGGGCGGTGCATTTCCATCTGCTGCAGCATCGCCTCGCCAACGGCGCTGGTTGACCTGGGTCGTACGACCTCTTTGGTATGCCAGACAAGGGTTTGCGGGCCTGCTGCGGCGCGGCAGAAATGCGGTCTGATGGACTTCCAATTGCCCCGTTTGGGGTTACACTACGCCGCTGTTGTTTGTTCAACGCCCGTCACGCAGCAAGAATCACATTGACTCGGCCCCGCTGATTTGTGGGCCGGCAACGGGCAGCCCAAAGGAGGAAACATGGTCGTCGCCGTCTATCCCGGTACATTCGATCCCATGACCCGGGGACACGAGGATCTCGTCCGCCGTGCGTCGAATATCTTTGACGAACTCGTGGTCGGCGTGGCGCATAGCCCCAACAAGCGGCCGTTCTTCTCGCTCGAGGAGCGTATCGGTATCGCGCGTGAAGTGCTTGGCCACTACCCGAATGTGCGTGTGGAGGGTTTTTCGGGACTTCTCAAGGACTTTGTCCGCAAGAACAACGCGCGCGTGATCGTGCGCGGCCTGCGCGCCGTCTCCGACTTCGAGTACGAGTTCCAGATGGCGGGCATGAACCGTTACCTGCTGCCGGACGTCGAAACGATGTTCCTGACCCCTTCGGACCAGTATCAGTTCATTTCGGGCACGTTCGTGCGTGAAATCGCGGTGCTGGGTGGCGACGTCAGCAAGTTCGTCTTCCCCTCCGTGGAGCGCTGGCTTCAGGAGAAGATCGGCAAAGCCGAATAGAATAGAGGCCTTCGATGCCGTCTCCGTGGCCAGTCGGGCGCGGGCGGATCGCAGGAAGGAAATATCATGGCGCTGATGATCACCGACGACTGCATCAATTGCGACGTTTGTGAGCCTGAGTGCCCGAACGAAGCCATCTCGATGGGGCCCGAGATCTATGAGATCGACCCCAACAAGTGCACCGAGTGTGTCGGCCATTTCGACGAACCGCAGTGCCAGCAGGTATGCCCTGTGGCGTGCATTCCGAAAGACCCGAACCACGTCGAAACGCACGAGGTGCTGATGCAACGCTATCGGCTGCTCACGGCAGCCAAGCACGTGGCCTGAAGCCGGACTTTTATCCGGCTGCTATCGTTCCGGCCCCCGCAGGCAAGAGCAGAAAAGAGAAACCCCGCGAAACCGTCAGGTTTGCGGGGTTTTTTCTTTGGAGCCGGCTGTCGGGGCGCGTGCTATCGGCCCGTGTGCAGTTCCATCATCGCGCGCTCGCTCTCGCCGCGCGCAAGCGTGCCCAGCGGGCCGATGCAGCGGTCGATCGCTTCGTCGATCGCTTGCTGCTCTTCCTTGCGTGGTGGCTTGAGCACGAAGTTGACCACGTCTTCGCGGCCACCGGCCGCGCCGCCCGGCGCGTTGCGCGGATGGCCGACGCCGATGCGCAGACGCCAGTAGTCCTGGGTAGTCAGGTGCGCCGAAATGTCCTTGAGGCCATTGTGGCCACCCGAGCCACCGCCGCGCTTGAGCTTGGCCGAGCCGGCGGGCAGATCCATTTCGTCGTGGGCGACCACGATCTCGTCGGGCAGAATCTTGTAAAAGCGCGCCAGCGACACCACGGACAGGCCAGAGCGGTTCATGAACGTGGAAGGCTTGAGCAGCCAGACATCCTGATCCCACAGACGGGCGCGTCCGGCCAGGCCGTGAAAGCGGCTTTCCACGCGCAGGGTTGTGCCACCCATGCGGGCGAGTTGGTCGACAAGCCAGAAGCCGGCGTTGTGCCGGGTGGCTTCGTACTCCGCCCCGGGATTGCCGAGGCCGACGATGAGCTTGATCATGCGTTGAGAACGGAATGCGGTAAATCGGACGCCTGAGGGCACCGTGGAACGCGACACAGGATACGCGAAAAAGCGTACGAAAAAGCCGCGCGAAAAAAAACCGCCGGCGAACCGGCGGTCTTTCTTGATGCGCCAGCGGTTGCGAGACCGCTATGGCATCTGGCGCGAAGACGCTTAGGCAGCGGGCGTTTCTTCGCCGCCTTCGGCAGCTTCCGACGACTGAGCGCCAGCCGGCAGCGTGATGCTGGCGATGGCCGGGTTTTCGTCGCCATGGGTGATGGCGGTCACGCCCTTCGGCAGCTTCAGGTCCGACAGGTGGATGGTCTGGTTCAGCTCGGCTGCGGCCAGATCCACTTCGATGAACTCAGGCAGGTCGGCCGGCAGGCACGACACTTCCAGATCGTTCAGGATGTGGCTGACGATACCGTGGCCCAGCTTCACGCCAGGAGCGGTTTCCTGGTTCATGAAATGCAGCGGCACCTTCACGTGGATCTTCTCGGAGGCCGACACGCGCTGGAAGTCAACGTGCAGCACCAGCGGCTTGAACGGGTGCATCTGGAATGCACGCAGCAGGGCCTTCTCGGACTTGCCAGCCACTTCCAGATCCAGGATCGACGAGTGGAAGGCTTCCTTCTTCAGGGCGTGCCACAGCGCGTTGTGATCCAGTTCGATCATCTTCGGTTCGGCGGCGCCGCCGTAGATGATGCCGGGGGTCTTGCCCGAATTGCGCAGGCGGCGGCTCGCACCCGTTCCCTGTACGCTACGCTCGAAAGCGACAACTTTCATTTTCAACTCCAAATGTGAAGAAGGCTGTCCGCGACCAGACAGCCTCGACTGGCGACGCGCATCATGAGATTGCGCCGCCTGAATCACGTTGGCCGCCCATTCAGGCGGCCAACGCAGTAAAGCCAAATATTCTAGCAGGTATCTGCCAGTACCGTCCCGATCAGTGTCGATCAGGCGTCGGCGAACAGCGACATGATCGAGTCGCCCCGGACGATCCGGGTGAAGGTCTCGGCCAGCAGCGGGGCGGTCGTGACCTGACGGATCTTGCCGGTCTGACGGGCTTCGTCAGACAGCGGGATCGTGTCGCACACTACTACTTCGTCCAGCGCGGACGCGGCGATGCGGGCAACCGCGCCACCCGACAGCACCGGGTGCGTGCAGTACGCGAATACCTTCTGGGCGCCACGTTCCTTCAGCACTTGCGCGGCCTTGCACAGCGTGCCGCCGGTGTCGATCATGTCGTCCATGATCACGCAGTTGCGGCCGGCGACTTCACCGATGATGTTCATCACCTCAGACACATTGGCCTTCGGGCGACGCTTGTCGATGATGGCCAGGTCGCAGTCGAGCTGCTTGGCCAGCGCACGGGCGCGCACCACGCCGCCAACGTCCGGAGACACTACCAGCAGATTGCCGTAGTTCTTCTCGCGCAGATCGCCAAGCAGGACCGGGGATGCGTAGATGTTGTCGACGGGGATATCGAAGAAGCCCTGGATCTGGTCAGCGTGCAGGTCCATCGTCAGCACGCGTTCCACGCCGGCCACTTCCAGCATGTTGGCCACGATCTTGGCCGAGATGGCCACGCGCGCCGAACGCGGGCGGCGATCCTGGCGGGCATAGCCGAAGTAGGGCATGGCTGCGGTGATGCTGCGTGCCGAAGCGCGCTTGAGCGCGTCGACCATCACCATCAGTTCCATCAGGTTGTCGTTGGTCGGCGCGCAGGTCGACTGCAGCACGATGACGTGCTTGCCGCGAACGTTTTCCTGGATTTCTACCTGGACTTCACCGTCTGAGAAACGGCCGACCAGAGCCTTGCCGAGCGGAATGCCGAGGTGCTGTACGACAGCCTCCGCGAGTTTAGGGTTGGCATTGCCGGTAAATACCATCAAGCCTTCGACGCTCATTCGGGGCACCTGTCTTGCTACTGGGGGGGCTTTGCGCCACCGGCAATGCCGGCAGCGAATTTCTGCATGTCCGCTCTGGACACTATAGGAAGTAATGGCAGGGGAAGAAGGATTCGAACCTTCGAATGCCGGAATCAAAATCCGGTGCCTTGACCAACTTGGCGACTCCCCTACACAACCTTTAACGTCTGTCGTTGCGCTGACCTTAAACTGTCAGTGCATCGCCAGGCGAAAACCTGCTATGCGAACGTTGCGAGCGGGTGATGTGACAAACTTTTCACACACCTGCCATCCCACTCGGATGGCAACCTTTCCATCACTCTCTGCGCAGTCTGCTCGTCTTCAAAGCGGGCAAATACGCAGGCTCCGGAACCGGTCATCCTTGCATGTGGACTGTAATTTTTCAGCCACTCAAGGGCTCGGGCAACTTCGCCGAACTTCGCTGTTGCTATCGTTTCCAGATCGTTGCGACCGAAAGCGAATTTGTTTGTGCAAGCAGCGAAGTCCGCAACTATAGAGATTGGAGAATTCCTTGTCAAGCGTTCGTCCGAAAATATTGCTGCGGTCGGCACATGTTGCCGTGGATGGATGACCACGAACCAGCTGTCTGGCAGCGCCACGGGCGTCAATTCCTCGCCCACGCCTTCGGCGAACGCGTTCTGGCCGAACACGAATACGGGCACGTCCGCGCCGAGCGAAAGGCCGATTCGCATCAGTTCTTCGCGCGGCAGGTTCACGCCCCACAGGTGGTTCAGCGCCAGCAGCGTGGTCGCGGCGTCGGACGACCCGCCGCCGATGCCGCCACCCATGGGCAGGATCTTGTCGATGGCGATGTCCACGCCGAAACGCGTGCCGCTGGCCGCCTGCAATGCGCGGGCCGCGCGCACGACGAGGTCGGTATCGGACGGCACCCCGGGGATGTCGGTAACACGCGTGATCACGCCATCGTCACGGCGATGAAAGTGCAGCGTGTCAGACCAGTCGATGAGCTGGAACACGGTCTGCAACGTGTGGTAGCCGTCGGGGCGGCGGCCGGTCACGTGCAGGAACAGGTTGAGCTTGGCTGGGGCCGGGCAGTTGCGCAGCTCCGGTGGCGGCAGGGCCGTGCCGACGGTCATTCTTTGTTCTCCGGGTCGATTACGAGCCGCACCGACAGCGGCGATTCATTGCCATCGCGTGCCATGTCGATACGGCGGGGCAGCGTGGTCGTGGGCGTGGCGTTCTCGGGCGTGTCCTGCCAGGCCAGGTAGCGCACGGTCCAGCCACTCTGCCGCAGGGTGTCGGGGCGGCCGTTCGCGTCGCGCGTGATGTTCGATGGTGTGCCCGGCGCGGCGCGGCCATGCAGCCAGTCACGCATGCCCGATACCGGCAACGAGAATCCGAGCGCCTGCTCCATCAGGCTGTCGACCTCGGGCGCATTGCGCGGTGCCTCGTTGGGCAGGTCGAGCGTGGCCCCGGATGGGGTCGCCGTGATGATGGCCAGCGTCTGACCCAGCGGCGAAACGAGATCGAGCCGCACGTTGCGGCCTTGTTCCTGCCAGCGGAAGCTGCCCTGCACGCCTTCGTTACGGCCGTAGCGGACGTAGTTGGCGGAGAACCGGCCGGTGTAAAGCTGGCTGGCGGCGGTTTCGCCGGCATCGAAGCCGCGCGTTGGCGCGACGCTGGCGCACGCGGCGAGCCAGAGCGGTGTGGCCAGGCAGAGCAGGGCCAATCGACGGGATCGGAGCATGTTCAAGTGTTGGGATAAATGGCGCACGCCAGAACGAACCGCCCGGGCACTGGCCCGGGCGTGCGACGTGCTTGCCTGATGTGAACTACTTCGACAGCAGGACGTTCTGGTTGTAACGGCGCAGGGTGTCGATCAACGTCTGATTTTCCGGCTCGACCTTCGCCGCCTCGTTCCACGTCTTGCGTGCCTCGTCGTGCTGGCCGAGCTGCCAGAGCACCTCGCCCAGATGCGCGCCGATTTCGGCCTCGGGGGCCTTGGCAAACGCGTTCTTGAGCAGATCAGCCGCGGGCTGCAGTTCGCCCTGACGGTATTTGACCCACGCCAGGCTGTCCATGATGTAGGGGTCATCCGGTCCGAGCTCGGATGCGCGTTCGAGCAGCTTGCGCGCTTCCGGCAGACGCTCGTTACGGTCGGCCAGCGAGTAGCCGAGTGCGTTGTAGCCCTGCTTCTGGTCAGGCTGCAGCGCGATCACTTTGAGCAGCCCACGCTCCATGCTGTCGTAGCGCTTCTCGCGTTCGTCGAGCATCGCCAGTTCATAGATCCAGTCCGCATTGTCGGGTTCGGCCTTGACGCGCTCGTCCAGTACCTTGCGCGCGCGGTCGTACGCCTTGCCGTCCATCAGCGCGGCCACCTCGGCCTGGCGGATCGCGGACATGCGCAGGGCGCGCTGTGCGGGATCGGGGATGTCTTCGGCGTCGGCCAGCATGTCGCCAAACACGGCCTGCGCATCGTCGAGCTTGCCCATGCGTGCCAGCAATTGGCCGCGCTTGGCCTGCGCGGCCAAGGTCAGGCGCGGGTCCTCGATGCGGTCGAGCCAGTCGATTGCCGCGGGATAGTCCTTCTTTTCCTCGGCGATCTGCGCCAGGTACTGGTACGCGATGTCGGGGTTGGCCGCCGGCGACTTCTCCGCCATCTGCAGGTACTCCTTCAGATAGCGTTCGGCATCGTCATAACTGCGCGCCTGCAGGCTGGTCAGTCCCAGAGCCAGCGGCACGCGCGGATCGGTCGGCGCAACCTTGCGCAGGACCTCGAACTCGGCACGGGCCGAATCCATGTCGTTCTGTTGCAGATACAGCCTTGCCAGCGTGATGTGGCCGTTGACCGACGAGGGCGACTTGGCCAGGAAGCGCTTCATCACCGCGATCGACTTGTCAGGGGCCGATTCGGCTTGCATTTCCGCAGACATGAGCGCGGCAGCCTCGAGATTCGGCTTGAGCCGAAGTGCCTCATCAAGCTCGGTCAGTGCGCCCTGGCTGTTTCCGGCGATCTCTTGCGCACGCGCCAGGGCCAGGTGGGTTTCCGGCAGCTTCGAATCGTTGGCGGTCAGGCGCTGGAGCACGGCGACTGCGCCTGCGGGGTCACTCGTGCGCGACATCTGCTGCTGCAATTGCAGGATGGCGTCCCCACGATGCGCGGCTGGCGCCGTCGCCAACTGGCGGCTCAGCAGGGGCTCGGCTTCCTCCCAGCGTCCGTTGAGCACGAGCAGAGTTGCCAGGACCTGGCTTGCCGCCGGCGATTTCGGCGCCAGTTCGGACCAGAGCCGGGCGCCATCCAGCGCCTGCTGCGAACTGCGCGCGTTGAATGCGATTTCGGTGGCGCGCTGGGCCAGTCTCGGGTCACGCGTTTCGCGAGCGAGATCAATATAGGTCCGGTATGACGCGCCGGCCATCCCACGTTGCAGTGAGATTTCCGCCGCCAGCACTCGGTAGAGGATGTCCGGCGACAGCGAAACATTGGGTAGCGGCGTCCGCTGCACGCGTGCTGCCGACGACGGCGCCGGAACGTCGATGACCTCGTCATCGTTCTGGGCAACCTTGGCCGGTGCGGCATGGGAAGCGAGCGAAACCAGCGCCAGGCACGCGGCCACGCCCAAGGCGCGCGCATGGCGACGGAAACGTCCGGCGGGGGAAATCGTCGGACCGGTGACAGTGAAAGCTTTCATTTGCGAAGATTCCGGGCGCATGGCCTGAAAGGACGAAAGATGGTCCTGCATGAAATCGATGCTCCGGCGCGCGGGGGCGTTGCAGTCAATGGAGGCATTGTAGCCTGCCGCTACAATGCGCTGCTTGCCTTGCCCGGCGCCCTTGGGTTGGCTACGTACGGCAACCCGCACAATGCGCGCCGCTTCCGGTCACATGGCAGGGCAAATCCTGCCTCGTTGGATCAGAAAAACAGGCAAGAGGTTCTTGGGAACTGATTAGATAAGGGCTGATAAGGGTCCGGAAGCCTGCTGCCGGCCGGCGGATGGACTAAAGGGGGGGCGATGCCAGAACTGCCGGAAGTCGAGGTCACGCGGCGCGGATTGCTGCCGCACGTAGTGGGCCGCCGCATTGCCGACGTGATCGTGCGCCACCGGGGCTTGCGCTGGCCGGTCGAGCCGGAGTTGGAGGCGCGACTGACGGGCCGCATCATCGGCCGTATCGAGCGACGCGGCAAGTATCTGCTGCTGGAATGCCTGCCGCCGGCCGACGCGACCCGGGCGGGGACAGGCGAGGACGCCGCGCCGGGCTGGCTGCTGGTGCACCTGGGCATGACGGGCACGCTGCGCGTCTATCCTGCTCCGCCCGCGCCGGGCGCGCACGATCATCTCGACCTGTTGCTGGCTGCCGGCCCAGATACCGCGGAGGCAGAGCCGGTTGTCCTGCGTTTCCGCGACCCGCGCCGCTTCGGCGCCATTCTCTGGACTCCGCTTGCCGAATCGGACCTGCCCGGGCATCCGCTGCTGAGCAGGCTCGGCATCGAGCCCTTCGACCCGCGCTTCGACGGCGCCTGGCTTCATCGAGGCATGCGCGGGCGCTCCATGGCGATCAAGCAGGCTCTGCTGGCGGGCGACGTGGTCGTCGGCGTTGGCAACATCTACTGTTCCGAGAGCCTGTTTCGCGCCGGCATTCGGCCGACCACGCAGGCTGGGCGGCTGAGCCTGGCGCGTTGCGAGAAGCTGGCCGTGGCCGTGCGCGAGACGCTGGCGGAGGCCATTGCACGCGGCGGCAGCACATTGCGCGACTTCGTAGGAAGCGACGGCAGCAGCGGCTATTTCCAGCTCGACTGTTTTGTCTACGATCGTGCCGGCGAGCCATGTCGTATTTGCGGCACTCCGATCCGTCAGATCCTGCAAGGCCAGCGATCGACGTTCTATTGCCCGCACTGCCAGCATTGATCGGTCACCGGGGCGCAAAGCCTGTCCGGGCCGGTCTGGCACGCGCCGAACCGGTCTGGATTTCTTGTTGAAATCGCCTGCCGATGGGTCGGCGCAACACTCGCGCAAGTGGAATGCCGTAAGGGGCGTGAATTCCACAAAATCGTGCAAGAAACCTGTATCGTGTGCGCAGACATAAAAAGTTACAAAATGCGCCAAGCCACCCTGCCAATGGGACATGGACCTGGCCGTCGACTTGCCAAGGGACCGCAGGGTCAGTGGAACCATCCCGGGGCCAGTTGTGCAATACGAGCCCGAAACCAATAATCCGAGCCGAAAAGCGAACCACTCCATGACGAGCCTCGCACAGCAATTCGAACAATATGGCGCCTGGAGAACCGGGGTTCTTCATTCTCTCGCCGACTTCCAGTCCTGGCTGCAGCAATACGATCTTTATGACGCCACCGCGGAAGACCGCGTGCAGCGCATCCAGAACGTGCTCAGGAGCGACCGGCTCAAGGTCGCGTTCATCGCCGAGTTCTCGCGCGGCAAGAGCGAACTGATCAACGCCATCTTCTTTGCCGACTACGGTCGGCGCATCTTGCCGTCGTCGGCGGGCCGCACCACGATGTGCCCGACGGAGTTGCGCTACGACGAGAACGAGGTGCCGTGCATCCGGTTGCTGCCGATCGAGACGCGTCTGCAGGACGCGTCCACGGCGGACTTCATGGAGCCCGGTTCGGCGAATTCTCACTGGACCACGGTACCGCTCGACCCGTCGTCGCCCGAGGGCATGCTGGCCGCGTTCCAGCACGTGGTGGAGACCACGCGCGTGAGCCCGGCCGAGGCCGAGGCGCTGGGCCTGTACAACGAGAACGATCCGGATGCCGCCTGGGCAGTGGACGCCGATGGCATGGTGGAGATCTCGCGCTGGCGCCATGCGGTGATCAACTTCCCGCATCCGCTGCTGCGCCAGGGTCTGGTGATCCTGGACACGCCGGGCCTGAACGCGATCGGTACCGAGCCTGAACTGACGCTGCGCCTGATTCCCGATGCGCACGTGGTGGTATTCGTGCTGGCCGCCGATGCCGGCGTGACCAAGAGCGACCTCGATCTCTGGCGCAGCCATGTGGGCGCCGGCCATCGCCGCGGCTGCCTGGCCGTGCTGAACAAGATCGATGGTCTCTGGGACCCGCTCAAGTCATCATCCGAGATTGCGTCGGAGATTTCGCGCCAGGTCCGTACGACCGCGCAGACACTCGGCATCGAGGAACGCCGGGTCTACCCGGTATCGGCACAGAAGGGCCTGGTGGCCAAGGTCACCAACGACGAGCCGATGCTCGTGCGCAGCAACCTGATGCAGTTCGAGCACGTGCTGTCGGATCAGCTCATTCCGCAGCGGCGCGAGATCGTGGCCGATCAGGTACAGCGCCTGGTGCAGGAGATGTCGCGCGGCGCCCAGCAACTGCTGCAGAGCCGCCGGCGCGATATCGTCGAGCAGTTGTTCGAGTTACGCGGCCTGCGTGGCAAGAACCATGCGATGGTCAAGCACATGCTGATGCGCGTGCAGAGCGAGAAGGAGGAGTTCGAGCAGAGCATCGCGAAATTCCAGGCGCTGCGGTTGGTCTTCGGGCGGCATAGCGCGGACATCATCAAGAGCCTGCAACTGCGCGACGTGCGCCGCACGATGCGCGATGCGCGCGAGCAGATGAAGGAGCGCTTCTTCTCGCGCGGCCTGCGCGAGGACATGGAAGCGCTGTTCGGCCAGCTAACCGCGTTGATTACCGACGCCGATCAGAAGATCGTCGGCCTGCATCAGCTCGTGGAAAGCATGTATCGGCGCTTCAATGCCGAACATGGTTTCACGCTGCCTTCGCCGATGCACTTCGTGACATCGCGCTATACCAACGAACTGCAGGAAACGCTGCAATTGGTGAACACGCATTTCGGCGCCGTGCACATGCTGACGCGCTCGCGTCCGCAACTGGTGCAGAACGCGTTCGCGACGATGGCCAGCCGCGTGCTCGAGAACTTCCGTGATCTGAATCGCGATATCGAGATCTGGCTGAAGTCGGTGATGACGCCGCTCGAGGCGCAGGTACGCGAGCACCAGAAGCAATTGCGCCGACGCGTCGATTCGATCGAGCGCATCCACGAGGCCACGGACACGCTGGAATCGCGCATTGCCGAACTTGAGGAAGTGCTGAACGGCCTCGATGAGCGGAGCACCAAGATCGAGAGCTTTGCGCGCAGGCTGGTGGACGCGCCCCCGGAAGCAACGGCGCGCGCGGCGTAGTCGGGAGCGTTCCCCCCTCGTCCACTTGTGGGGGAGGGGGCAGGCCCGGCCGTCTGGGAAGGGTATTGCAACTGCCGATGTATCATGTGGCGCCGCCTTTGAGCGGCGCTTTTTCTTTTCAAGATCCCGCAATGCCCCGCAAGCCTGCCGCCGCCCCCGCCATGCCCGAAACCTTCGCCGTGCCATCCGATTTCGGTATGCGCGTGGTGACGTGGCAGCGCCAGCACGGCCGACACGACCTGCCCTGGCAGAACACACGCGATCCGTACCGCATCTGGCTGTCCGAGATCATGCTGCAGCAGACGCAGGTGGCAGCGGTGATCGAGTATTTCCAGCGCTTCGTTGCGGCGCTGCCCACGGTTGCCGCTCTGGCGGCAGCGTCTGCCGACGAGGTCATGGCATTGTGGGCCGGGCTGGGCTACTACTCGCGCGCGCGCAATCTTCATCGCTGCGCCAAGACCGTGGTGGATGAGCACGCTGGCGTGTTTCCGACCGACCCCGAGGTGCTCGTGACGCTGCCCGGCATCGGTCGCTCCACGGCTGCGGCGATCGCGGCGTTCAGTGCCGGCGTTCGTTCTCCGATCCTCGACGGCAACGTCAAGCGCGTCTTCGCGCGTGTGTTCGGCATTCACGGTTATCCCGGCGAGCGCGCGATCGAAAATCGGATGTGGGCGCTGGCCGAACAGGCGCTGCCGCCTGCCGGACGTCATCAGGCAGATCACATGGTGGCCTACACGCAGGGATTGATGGACCTCGGCGCCACGATTTGCTCGCGCGGCAAGCCAGCCTGTCTGGCCGACGCAGAGGCGTGCCCGCTCGTGGCCGATTGCGTGGCCCGCAAGGACAACCTCACCGCCGTGCTGCCCACGCCGAAGCCACGCGCGGCGATTCCGGAGCGCAGCACCGTGATGCTGATCGTCCGGCATGGACGTGATGTGCTGGTGCAGTTGCGTCCCAGCAGCGGCATCTGGGGCGGGTTGTGGAGCCTGCCCGAAATGCCGGTCGACACGGTACCGTTCGATTCGGAGGCCGCCGAGGAGTCGGCGCTGGAGTTAGCCCGCGCGTATGGCTCGCCTGCGCGCGCGTATCTGGCTGGCGAGCTGACGCACGTGTTTACCCATTTTCGCTTGCTGATTCGCGCGATTCGCGTCGATCTGGACACTGTCGCGCTTGAAGGTGATGCCGCGAGCCGGTGGCTGTCTCTTGACGATCTCGATATGCTTGGCACCCCGGCCCCGGTGCGCAAGCTGCTGGAAGATCAGGCGAGGTTCGGACTCTTCTGATTTGCCCGCTCGGAAGGCGGCTCAGACGATGTGGTGCTGTCGCATGTAGCGATGCACGATCTCGATGCGCACGCCGGCATCAGGTAGCTCCATCAGCATCTGCTTGGCCTTGAGTGGCACCGGCAACAACTCGCACAGCCGGTTGACCACCCAGCTCGGATCGTCCCAGAGATAGGGCTCTCCGAAGGGCAGTTTCGGCTTGTCGGGCTGATCCGTGTGGAGCGAGGTCACGATTCGACGCAACGCGGCCAGGCACTCGCCCAGCAATTCCAGCTTGCAGTCGATGACATCCGGAGGCAGCAGTTCCACGTTCGCCACGAGCAAGCCGTCATCGCGCGTGGCGTGGGACAGCACCCGGAAGCGTTGGCGTCCGCGCGTTTCAATCAGCAGGACGCCGAGTTGCTCCACGTTGCAATCGACGATCTCCGCAAGGCAGCCGATGGATTCGGGTTCGGTGGTCTGGCCCGGCTGCGCGACTTCCTCTCCGGTGGCAATCAGACAGACGCCGAACGGCAGATGGTCGCGCATACAATTGCGCACCATGTCGACGTAGCGTTTCTCGAATACACGGAGAGGCAGACGGCCGTCTGGAAACAGGACCGTGTGCAAAGGGAACAGCGGCAGCGCATCCAGGGTAGCGGAATCGGATGCGGTGCCGGAAAGAAAGGTCGACATGCGGTTGGCCGGCTCCAGTCATGGGAAAACGGCGGGGCGCCGCGCGTCAGCTAGCGGGGGCCAACTCGCGGTGTCTGACCAGCACATTACCATGTGCCCGGAAGTAGTTGGCAAGTCTTTCCGCGATGAACACGGAACGGTGCTGGCCTCCGGTGCAGCCGATGGCGACTGTCAGGTAGCTGCGGTTGTCCGCAATGAAACTCGGCAGCCACTTCTCCACATAGGCGCGGATATCCTCGGCCATGGCCAGCACCATCGGCTGGCTCTGCAGGAAGTCGATGACTGGCGCATCGCGCCCAGTGAGCGGGCGCAGCGCGAGATCGTAATAGGGGTTCGGCAGGGAGCGCACGTCGAAGACGAGATCGGCGTCGCTGGGCACGCCGTGCTTGAACCCGAACGACTCAAACAGCAGCGTGAGCTGCTGGCTGTTCTTGTTCTCGTTCTCGTCTTGAATCAGTTCCTTGATCCAGCTGCGCAGCGTATTGGTACGCACGTTGCTGGTGTCGATGCGGTGGGCCGATTCCGCCAGCGGGCTTAGCAGCTCCCGCTCCTTCTCGATGGCCTCGATCAGCGAGGTATCGTTGGGCGTGCCAGCGGCCGTGCCAACTTCGACTTGTGCCGAAAGCGGGTGGCGCCGGCGCGTTTCCGAGTAGCGCTGAACCAGCGCATCGGTGCTGGCGGTCAGGTACAGCACCTGTACCTGATGGTTCGCGGCCAGCTCTCGCACCGTATCGGGCAGTCGCGCGAGCGATTCGCGGCTGCGGATGTCGGTGGCGACACCAAGCTGTGAGTAGCCCTGATCCGCCAGATAGCAGGCGAGTTCGGGGATGAACTGGGCCGGCAAGTTGTCGACGCAGTAGTACCCCGCGTCTTCCAGTACGTTCAGCGCGACTGACTTGCCCGAGCCGGAAATTCCGGTGATAAGGATGATCCGCATAGCGATGCAAGCATAGCATCGCGTGATGGCGGCGTCATGACACCTTCCTTAAAGCAAAATGGCGAATCGTCGCCGATTCGCCATCATTGCCATGGGATCTGTCAGATCTGGCGATCAGGCCGCCGGCTTTGACAGGCAATCGCTCATGGACTTCTTGTAGTCGTCGCCCTTCTTGCCCTTGTTTTCCTTCGAGCAGGCCGACATCTTTTCCTGCTGGGTCTTCGGTGCGGCCGGCGCGGTGGCTGCCGCGCTGCCCGACAGGCAATCGCTCATGGACTTCTTGTAGTCATCGCCCTTCTTGCCCTTGTTCTGCTTGGAACAGGCCGACATCTTTTCCTGCTGCGCGGTCGGGGCCTTGCCAGACTTTTCAGCGGCCGGGGCCGAGGCGCCTTGGGCGAACGCGCCCGTGGCGAACAGAGGGGTAACCAGCACGCACATCGCGATCAGTTTCTTCATGCTTCTCTCCTGGCTGTGGAAACACATCATGGCCGGACGCCGACCTTCAGGATGCAGCACGGCGGCTGGCGGTACCGGACTGGGCTCGATGCCCATTGAAGCACAAAACGGCGCGCGCCCAAAGCGCGTTGACGAGGGGAGGCCGGCCGCTTGTAAGCAATTGAAAGCGACGCCGGCGTTTCACAAAACCGCCGGAATTGTCTGATCAGAGCAGCCGACCCTGGCCGCGGGAAACCACGTCAGCCTGCATTGCTGCCCGCTGACGGTCCATGAAGTCGCGCAGGGTATCGATGCCACGCAGGCGCAGTATCGTGTTGCGGACAGCGGCTTCCACCAGCACGGCGAGGTTTCGGCCGGCTGCCACCTGGATCTTCACCATGTGGATCGGGAGGCCAAGAACGTCGAGGTACTGGGAATCAAGCGGCAGGCGCTCGAACTCGCCGTCGTTGCGGCGCACCAATTGCACCACGAGCTTGAGCTTCATCTTCCGCCGCACGGCGGTCTCACCGAAGATCGTCTTGATGTCGAGCAGGCCCAGGCCGCGGACTTCAAGCAGGTTCTGCAGCAACGGCGGGCAGCGGCCCTCAATGAAATCCGGGCCAAGCCGCACAAAATCGACGGCGTCGTCGGCCACCAGGCCATGGCCGCGCGAGATCAGTTCCAGGCCCAGTTCGCTCTTGCCAAGGCCCGACTCACCCATGATCAGCACGCCCATGCCGAGGATGTCGAGGAACACGCCGTGCATGGTGACGCGCGGCGCGGAGATGCGCGACAGGTACAGGCGGAGGTGGTCGATGACGGCCGCCGAGGATACCGGCGTCGTGAACAGCGGAGTCGACGAGCGCGTGCAGCGCAGTTCCAGATCGGGCGGCGGCTCCATGCCATCCGCTACCACCAGGAATGGCGGCTCGAGCAGGATCAGCTCGCCCATCTGACGCTTGCGGGGTTCGTCGTCGAGGCGCTGGTAGTAAAGGATCTCGGGTTTACCGAGCACCTGAATCCGGTTTGGGTGGATGAGGTTCAGGTGGCCGACCAGATCGGCAGCCGATGTTGCCTCCCGCGCGAATTCCACGTCGAAGGCACGATCGGCCCCTTCCAGACCGGCGACCCAGGAGAGTTTGATGTCGGCTGCGTTATCGTCGAAGATCGACTGGGAGGTGACGCCGGTGAGTTCCATGCGGGATGACTTTTCGGGAGGGGCTGTATCGCGGGTATCGCGTCAGGCTGCGCTGGCCTGCCGTCGTGTCAGGGGTGCCACTGGGTCAGTAACTCGTGGACCGCTTCGGGCGTGGGTAACGTGGCCAGTCCTTCACGCATTTCGCGGTCCGACAACAACTGGGCGATTTCCGAAAGAATCTCCAGGTGCTGCTGGGTGGCCTGCTCGGGAACAAGCAGGAAGATCAGCAGCGACACCGGTTTGCCGTCGGGCGATTCGAACGGAATTGGCTCGGCCAGGCGCATGAAGGCAGCCAGAGGCTGCTTGAGTCCCTTGATGCGGCCATGCGGAATGGCGACGCCGGCGCCAAGACCGGTAGACCCGAGCGATTCGCGCGCGAACAGGTTGTCGGTCACGGTGGCCCGGGCTACGCCATGGTTGTTCTCGAACAGGAGCCCGGCTTGCTCGAAGACCCGCTTCTTGCTGGTGACGGTGACGTCGAGATTAATGTTGCCGGGTGGCAGCAATTTGGCCAAACGATTCATGGGCGATGCACGAGGAGTCAGAAAGGCGAGCCGACGCACATGAGTCGTCCCGCTGCGTTGGGCAATTCAGGCTATTGAGCGCAAAAGGACGCCCGCATTGGAGCGTCCGGCCATTATAGAGCAGGGCCACTGCGCACTTGTGCGCTGCGGCGCCGGCGCCGCGAGTGGTGCCGCGAGCTTGCCGGTCGGATTGCCCACCCAGAAAACTGCGCCCGCTATCGCGTGATCTTTCGCCACGCGGAATGCCGGGCCGGTTGTCCGGGGCCGTCCTGTCTGTAGTTGTTGTATGGCGCAGCATACACCGAGCGGCGTCAGTTGCGAACACCCTCGGCTGACCAAATGTTGCAGGGCTGGTACTTGGGTAACGGGTGCGCCAGCGGCGCGTCCGCCTCGCGCCCATCAAAAAAGCCGCGCAGATGCGCGGCTTTGCTCTTCCTATCTATCCTCTAAGGGGCGACCTGGTGTCGCCGCCAACTTATTGTTGTTGTAGTTGTTCGGCAGCCATCTGGTACTTGACCGCTTCCCGGTCATGCCCTTGCACGCGGTCCTTGTAGCGGATCACCTGGCGGTCGAGCTTGTCGACCAGGCAGTCGATTGCAGCATAAAGGTCTTCATGATGCGCTTCGACGAAGATGTCCTTGCCCTTGAGGTGCAGGTTGATTTCCGCGTACTGACGCTTGTCCTTTTCCTTATGGTTGTCTACGGATAGCAGCACGCTTACGCCAATGACCTGATCGAAATGTCTGACAATTCGCTCCAGTTTCGTTTCCACATACTCACGCAGCGGCGGCGTGATGTCGAGGTGGTGTCCACTGATCTTGAAGTTCATAGCGCTTCTCCTTCTGAAAGAGCCGCACCAGGCAGGCGGTTGCGGCTCGGCTACAAAGTCTTGCGGAGATTGACTGCGGGGATCTTCAGCGCTTCGCGGTACTTGGCCACCGTGCGGCGTGCGACCACAAAGCCCTGTTCGCCCAGCAACTCGGCGATGCGGCTGTCGGAAAGGGGATTCCTGGGTTCTTCGGCTCCTATCAGTTGCTTGATCAGCGCGCGGATCGCCGTGGATGAGGCCGCGCCGCCAGTCTCCGTGGAGACGTGGCTACCAAAGAAGTACTTCAACTCGAAAGTACCCATCGGCGTGGCCATGTATTTATTCGTAGTCACCCGGGAAATGGTCGACTCGTGTAGACCCAGTGTATCGGCAATCTCCCGCAAAACCAAGGGGCGCATCGCGATTTCCCCGTGCGAGAAAAAGTTCCTTTGACGTTCCACAATTGCCTGCGCAACACGCAGGATCGTGTCGAAACGCTGCTGAATGTTCTTGATGAGCCACCGCGCCTCCTGGAGCTTCTGCTGCAGCCCGGCCGCACCCGCTTCCCCTTTTGCACCGCGCAAAATCTGCGCGTACATGTCGTTGATGCGCAGACGCGGCATCACGTCGGGATTGAGCTGCGCGATCCAGCTACTGCCACTCTTGCGCACGAACACATCCGGTACCACGAAGTCCGCTTCCGGACGGCTGTAGGCATGTCCGGGATACGGTGCAAGCGAGCGGATCAGATCGTGCGCGGCCTTAAGTGCAATTTCGTCAACCTGCAGGGCTTTCTTGAGCCGCGTGTAGTCACGCACGGCCAATAATTCCAGGTGGTGGTTGACGATCGATAATGCAAGGTCCCGCTGCGGATGTTGCAGACGGCGCAGTTGCAGGGTGAGGCATTCCGCCGCGTTGCGCGCACCCACGCCAGGCGGGTCGAAGCTCTGCAGCAGGGTCAGTATCGCCTGCACTTCATCGACTTCGAATTCGAGTTCCTTGGGCAGTTCCGAACAGATCTCGTCGAGCGTTGCGCCCAGGTAGCCGTCGTCGTCGAGCGACTCGATCAGGAAGATGGCCAGGCCCTTGTCACGCGTGGAGATCTTCAGCGGCGTGAGCTGTTCCATCAGGTATTCGCGCAGCGTGGGTTCCGCTTCGCGAAGCTGCATCGGCGACTTCTCGTCATCGTCGCCCTGAGGGCGGCGAGCGAAATCGTCCAGGCTCCAGTCGCTGCCGTAATCGTCACTCGCGCTGTCGCCGTAGCTGTCGTCTTCGCCATTGGCGCCGTTCGTGCGATCGTCGCCGTTACCTTGCGGTTCGGAAGATGCTGGCGCCGGGGCGCTTTGCAAGTTGACCGACCCGTCCGCGGCCACGCGCAGCGGGCTTTCGATCCAGTCGTTCTCGCGTTCGAGCAGCGGGTTCTCGGTCAGCGCCTGCTCGACTTCCTGTTGCAGCTCCAGTGTGGATAACTGCAGCAGCCGGATGGACTGCTGCAGTTGAGGAGTCAGAGCCAGATGCTGGGAAAGTCGAAGCTGAAGCGATGGTTTCATGCGACCTATTCTATGCGCATCTTCCCGTTGTTGGAACGGAAATTGCTATCACCTATCGCTGGCACTTCGTGATCGCCAACGGCAAGTTGACGAATGCTGCAAAGCGGCGTCGCGGCCGCTTGATCACATGCGGAAGTTCTCGCCCAGATAGACGCGTCGCACGGACTCGTTGGCGATGATTTCCTCGGGCTGTCCCTCGGCCAGCACGGTGCCTTCGCTGATGATGTATGCGTGGTCGCAGATGCCCAGCGTTTCGCGCACGTTGTGGTCGGTAATCAGCACGCCGATGTTGCGTGCCTTCAGGAAGCTGACGATGCGCTGGATCTCGCCCACGGCGATCGGGTCCACGCCCGCGAATGGTTCGTCGAGCAGGATGAAGCGCGGCGCCGACGCCAGCGCGCGCGCGATTTCCACGCGGCGGCGCTCGCCGCCCGACAGCGATAGCGCCGGGTTGTTGCGCAGGTGGGCGATCTGCAGGTCATCGAGCAGCGAGTCGAGCCGGCGATCGATTTCCTGCTTGGGCAGTGGCTTGCCGTTGACCACTTGTAGTTCCAGCACCGCGCGGATGTTCTCCTCCACGTTGAGCTTGCGGAAGACCGAGGCTTCCTGCGGGAGGTAAGACAGTCCCATGCGCGCGCGCTCGTGGATGGCCAGGCCGCTGATGTGCTGGCCATCGAGCACGATATCGCCTTCGTCCAGCGCGACCAGTCCGACGATCATGTAGAACGACGTGGTCTTGCCCGCGCCGTTCGGGCCGAGCAGGCCGACGACCTCGCCGCTCTTGACGTCGAGCGAGACGTCCTTGACCACGGTGCGCGAGCCATAGCGTTTCTTCAGATGGCGCACGACCAGCGTGCTGCTATCCGTGGATGGGGCGGAAGAAGCCTGGTCGGCGAGCGTGGCGGTATCGTTCATCGGGTACGGATGGAGCTTGAAACGGTCAGGGCTTGGCCGGCTGCGAGGACGGCTTCAGGTCGAGCGGCGCGCCCGCAGGCGCGCTGGCCTGGTTCGCGCGCGGCGACAGCACGGCGCGCACGCGGCCAGAAGGGTTCCCGGCGGACGCGTTGTTGTCGCCGCCGGTTGCGGTATAGAACTCATTGCGGCTGTCGTACGTGATTACCGCGCCGCGGATTTCATCCAGGATCTTCGCGCCGACACCGGAAACGCGCGCCGCGCGTGCATTGCCGATCAGCTTGTTGATCTCCGACTTGCCGTCGTATTCGATGCGGTCGCCCCAGCCATCGATGTACTCGTCCACGCCGTCGCGTTTCTGGCGGATATAGGCTTGGCGGCCCGGCTTGGAGGTGGCGATGGCGTACTGATAACCCTCGGGGTCGGTGCGCAGTTCGGCGGCATCAGACTTCAGCACCATCGTGCCCTTGGTCAGCACCACGTTGCCGGTCAGCGTGTAGATCTGCTTGACGTCATCGTAGCTGGCATTGTCGGCTTCCAGCACCAGCGGCTTGGTCTGGTCCGCGCGCTCGGCGAAAGCAGGCTGGGCCAGGAACAGGCCGATGGCGGCGATGGCCGCCATCAGGGCGGGCGCGGTGCGGCGACAGGACGATGTCGTCAGGGAAGCAGTCATTTTTGGCTTTGCTGAAAGGGGAAGGCAGCAGTCAGGCGGACGGTGGGGCGCAAATCCCGATGTCACTGGGCGCTGGCCTGCCCCGGCGAATTCATGATGATGGTGCCGCGAACGTTACCCAGCAATTGTACTTCGCGGGTGACGTTGTTGAAGATCAGGCCGTTGGCGTTCATTACCGACGGTCCGCGCGTCAGTTCCACGGGCTTGTCTGTCTTGACGATGTCGTCGTTGACCAGTAGCTGAAAGTACTGCGACGCCGCCGTCATGCGTGGGTCCTTCGACACATCGGTACCCGCCTGACGCACGATGAACGCATTGCCGTACAGGTCGATGATCGAACCCTCGGCATTCATCACGCCGCGATTCGCGTTGGCGGTAACGGGCGGGCGATCCGGCTCGTAGTTGCGCATGGCCGGCGTGGTCACCTCGTAGGTCTGGTCGTCCTCGAAATGGACCATCTTCACGCCGGTGAAGCGGATCTTGGTATTGCCATCCTCGGCCAGCTCCGTGGCCGAGAAGCGGTCCATATAGTAGTCGGGGACGTGCCGCTTGACCTGCGCCTGCGCCGTGGCTTCATGCGGCGAGTTGATCTGCACGAGCCAGAACGTGCTGCCGGCCACGATCGCCATCAGCAGCAGCGGCAGCAGCCGCATGACCAGGCCGGTGATTCTGGACAGGAAGTCTGGCATTGATCAGATGACCTTGGCCCGGGTCAGGTCATGGATGTGGAGCGCGCCCGCCAGGTGGCCATCGTCATCGACGACGAGCAACTGGTTGATGCGGTTCGTTTCCATGATCTGCACGGCTTCCACGGCGAGCTTGTCGAGATGCACGGTGTGGGGGTTGCGGTGCATGACCTCGCCGATCGGCACGGTCTTCCAGTCGCGCGGCGTTTCCAGCAGGCGGCGCAGGTCGCCGTCGGTGAACACGCCCACGGCGCGGCCGTCGGGGTCCACCACGGCGGTCATGGCCATGCCCTTGCGGGTGATTTCCATCAGGGCCTGGGCCAGCGGCGTGCTTTCACGCACCGCGGGCACCGCATTGCCGGTGCGCATCACGTCGCGCACGTGGGTGAGCAGCTTGCGGCCCAGCGCGCCGCCGGGGTGCGAGCGCGCGAAGTCGTCTTCGCCAAAGCCGCGCGCGTCGAGCACCGCCACGGCCAGCGCGTCGCCCAGTGCCAGCGCGGCGGTGGTGCTGGCGGTCGGGGCCAGGTTCAGCGGGCAGGCTTCCTGTGCCACAGCACCATCGAGATGGGCGTTGGACAGTTTGGCCAGGTTTGATTCGGCGTTCCCGGTAATCGAGATCAACCCGGCGCCAATGCGCTTGACGATCGGAATGATCGCCAGCAGTTCGGCCGTTTCACCGGAATTGGAGAAAGCGATCAGGACGTCGTCGCGCGTGATCATGCCGAGGTCGCCATGGCTGGCCTCGGCGGGATGCACAAAGAAGGACGGCGTGCCGGTGGATGCCAGCGTGGCGGCCACCTTGCGGCCGATATGGCCCGACTTGCCGATGCCGGACACGACGACGCGCCCGGTGCAGCCGAGAATCATCTCCACCGCCTTCGTGAACGCGGGCGTGAGCCTTCCGGCCAGCGCGGAAACGGCCTCGGCTTCGATTTCAAGGGTTTGGCGGGCGAGCCGGAGTGCTCGATCCGCATCGAAATTGGCTATCATGGCGTCGGAGTATACCAACGAATGCGATGGCGTCTGGCCCGGCTTTCCAGCCTTTTGCCGCCTTGACGACCGCCGCGCTTGCCGTGTTTCGCCGGCAGGGCGCAAATGCCGGGACGGCGCGCGTGCCTGGCTGGTACTTTTCAATCGCCGATGCATTCTCCGCTGGAACTGACCCTGGTGCTGCTGGCCGCTGCCGTTTTTGGCGTGGTGGCGTTCCGCATGTTGCAACTACCGCCGATGCTCGGGTATCTGGCGGTCGGTATCCTGATCGGCCCGCACGCGCTCGGCCTGGCCAGCGATTCGGGCCAGACCAAATACCTGGCCGAATTCGGCGTCGTCTTCCTGATGTTCTCGATCGGGCTCGAATTCAGCCTGGCCAAGCTGCGCGCGATGAAGCGGCTGGTGTTCGGGCTGGGTGGATCACAGGTCATCCTGTCGATGCTGGCTGTGGTGCCGGCGAGCTGGATGTTCAACTGGCTGTTCCCGCTGTCCTGGCAGGCATCCGTGGCCCTGGGTGGCGCGCTGGCCATGTCGTCCACGGCCATCGTTTCCAAGATGCTTTCCGAGCGCCTGGAGCTGGAAAGCGAGCACGGGCGCAACATCATCAGCATCCTGCTGTTTCAGGATCTGGCCGTGGTGCCGCTGCTGATTGTGATCCCAGCGCTGTCGCGCGATCCGGGAGACCTGGCGTTCGCGCTGGGGCTGGCCACGGTCAAGATCGCCGTGGCCCTCGGCGCGATCTTCTTCCTGGGCCAGCGCCTGATGAGTCGCTGGTTCCACGTCGTGGCGGCGCGCCGGTCGCAGGAACTCTTCATGCTGAACCTGCTGCTGGTCACGCTAGGCATGGCCGCGCTGACAGAGCGGCTGGGCCTGTCGATGGCACTCGGCGCGTTCATGGCGGGGATGCTGATCTCGGAAACGCCCTACCGCCATCAGGTGGAAGAGGACATCAAGCCGTTCCGGGACGTGCTGCTCGGGCTGTTCTTCGTCACGATCGGCATGTTGCTGAACGTACGGGTGGTGTTCGACCACGTCTGGCTCGTGCTTGCGCTGCTCATCGTGCCGATCCTGTTCAAGCTGGTGCTGATCGCAGCGCTGGCGCGGCTGTTCGGCTCGCGCCAGGGGGTGGCGATCCGCACCGGCCTTGGGCTGGCGCAGGCGGGCGAATTCGGTTTCGTGCTGCTGAACCAGATCGATGGCATGGGGCTGGTGGACCCGGTGCTGATCCAGGTGATCCTGGCGTCGATGCTGCTGTCGATGCTGGCCGCGCCGTTCCTGATCCAGTACAGCGACGCGATCGTGTTGCGGTTTGCCGCGAACGAATGGCTGTTGCAGTCGCTAAATATGACCCGGATCGCGGCGCAGAGTCTGCAGACCGAGAAGCACGCGATCATCTGCGGCTACGGCCGCAGTGGCCAGAACCTGGCCCATATGCTGGAACGCGAGGGCATCACCTACGTGGCGCTCGACCTCGACCCGGATCGCGTGCGAGACGCGGCGGCGGCGGGCGATACGGTGGTTTATGGCGATGCCGGCCGGCGCGAGGCGCTGATCGCGGCCGGTATCCACCGCGCGGCGCTGGTGGTGGTGACCTATGCCAATACGCCGTCGGCGGTGAAGGTGCTGCACCATGTGCAGGAGCTGGCGCCGGCGCTGCCGGTGCTGGTGCGGACCGTCGATGACTCCGAACTGGACATCTTGCAGAAGGCGGGCGCGACCGAGGTGGTGCCGGAAATTATCGAAGGCAGCCTGATGCTGGCTTCACACGCGCTGGTGCTGCTGGGCGTGCCGATGCGTCGTGTGGTTCGGGGCGTGCAGCAGGCGCGCGACGCGCGCTACAGCCTGCTGCGCGGCTATTTCCACGGCCGTGACGACGAGGAAGACATGGTGGAGCGGGACACGGTGCGGCTGCACGCGGTGTCCCTCGGGCCAGAACACACGGCCGTGGGGCGTCGCCTGGGCGCGCTGGGGCTGGAGCGGATCGGCGTGGAAGTCACGGCGGTGCGCCGGCGCGGCATCCGCGCCTTCGACCCCGAGCCGGACACCGTGCTGGAGCCGGGCGACATCGTGGTGCTGCGTGGCACGCCCGAGGCGCTGGAGTCGGCCGAGGAACGGCTGATCAAGGACTAGAACTAGAGGCAGAGGCGTGCTCGCCTCTGGCTGATCGTGGCAACGGCGAACTGCCAGCCTCCACCCACGACGCGGGCAGACTATCCAGCACGGCTCGCGCATCGAGTGACCGAATCGACACACTGGTATCGGCCGGGATGCGCCCCTCGTTTTGCAGAAGCAGGTAGCGCATGCAGCACACGCGCAGGAACGAGGCAAAGTTGGCCGACAGCGACGTCTCGCCGCGATGTTCGGCAAGTTCGTCGTGTAGCCGCGTCAGCAACTGGTTGACGGTCATGCCGTCGCGCTGCGCCAGTTCTTCCAGGACCTCCCAGAACAGGTTTTCCAGCCGGATGCTGGTGGCCATGCCGTGCAGGCGCAACGATCGGGACTGGGTCTGGTACGAATCCGGATTGGCCCGGATGAAGATCTCACACATGGATACCTCCGTGCGGCGCGGCCGCGGGCCCGATGGCCCGCGCCACGTTCGGAAGCCTCTACTCTACGATTCGCGTCCCAAGCACTGCAAGGAACTGCGCCAGCCAGGCCGGATGGGCAGGCCAGGCCGGCGCCGTTACCAGGTTGCCGTCGGTATGGGCCTGGTCGACCGGGATATCTGCATATTTGCCGCCGGCCAGCCGCACCTCGGGCGCGCAGGCGGGGTAGGCGGAACAGGTGCGACCTTCGAGCACGCCGGCTGCCGCCAGTAGTTGCGCGCCGTGGCAGACCGCGGCGATCGGCTTGTTAGCCTGGGCGAAGTGGCGCACGATCTCGAGCACGCGGGCATTCAACCGCAGGTATTCGGGGGCGCGGCCGCCCGGAATGACGAGGGCGTCATACCGCGCCGGATCGATGTCCGCGAACGTGGCATTCAGCGTAAAGTTGTGGCCGCGCTTCTCCGTGTAGGTCTGGTCGCCTTCGAAGTCATGGATGGCGGTGGCGCAGTGGTCGCCAGCCTTCTTATCCGGGCAGACCGCGTGAACCGTGTGGCCCACCATCTGCAGTGCCTGGAACGGCACCATGGTTTCGTAGTCTTCGGCGAAGTCGCCAGCCAGCATCAAGATCTTCTTGGCCACGGTTGTCTCCTGTATCTTTGCGGGTTGCGGATGTTCAAACTGCCGGGCCATTGTGCGGCGATGGTTTTGGACACGGGTGGTAGCCCGTTACCGCATCGCGCGTAATTTCACTTTCCAGTTTCTTTCATGTCGAACTCCATCATCCAGTCCCCCGATCTTGGCGATGTCACCGGTTACCTGCGTGACCGCATCCGCACCGTGCCGGACTGGCCGCAGCCGGGCGTGATGTTCCGCGACATCACGCCGCTGCTGCAGAACCCCAAGACGCTGCGCGTGCTGATCGACGTCTTCGTGCACCGTTACATGGACCAGAACCTGGACCTCGTGGCTGGCATCGACGCGCGCGGCTTCATCCTCGGATCGATCATCGCGTACGAGCTGAACCTGGGCTTCGTGCCGATCCGCAAGAAAGGCAAGTTGCCGTTCCAGACGGTGGCCGAGGAATACGAGCTCGAGTACGGCAGCGCCACCGTGGAGATCCATGCCGATGCCTGCAAGCCGGGAGACCGCGTGCTGCTGATCGACGACCTGATCGCCACGGGCGGCACGATGATGGCGGGCCGCAAGCTGCTGGAGCGTCTTGGCGCAACGGTGGTGGAAGGCGGGGCGATCGTCGACCTGCCTGAGCTCGGCGGCTCCAAGCTTTTGCAAGCCAGCGGCCTGTCGCTGTTCACGGTCTGCAATTTCGACGGCCACTAGGAAGCCCTGGCAAGCCATTAGGAAGTCGTTTCAAAAGGATTCCGGCGTCGTTGCGGGGCCTTGCCATGCCGCTTGTACTGTCTGCGGCCCCGCTCCAGGCCAGAACCGCTTCGCTTCATCCTGAGGCAGCTTCCAGGATGGCTCGAATCGCCGCCCCCTCCCGGGTTTGCTCCCTTCGGCAGGGGGGCGCATAATGCCTCCTTGAAATAACAAGGCGATGACCGGGCTGCGCGCCTCGCTTCCGCCCCTCGCGGCACCGGTCACGAAGAAGGCTGCACTATGGGCGTATTGCTTCATCTTCTCTCCGGCGTGGCGCTCCTGATTTGGGGCACCAACATAGTCAAGGTCGGTATCCTGCGCGTGTACGGCGCCAATCTGCGCCACGTGCTTTCCGTCAGCGTGTCCAACCGGTTTGCTGCGTTCCTCGCGGGCGTCGGCGTGACCGGTCTCGTTCAGAGCAGCAATGCCACGGCCGTGATCGTCAGTTCGTTCGTCGGACAGGGACTGATCGCGGTGGCCCCCGCGCTGGCGATCATGCTGGGCGCGAACGTGGGTACCGCGCTGATGGTGCAGGTGTTCTCGCTCGATCTGTCCTGGCTGTCGCCGCTGCTGATCTTTATTGGCGTGATCCTGCATCTGTCATGGAAGGGCAGCAAGGCCGGCCACGTGGGGCGCGTGCTGATCGGGCTGGGTCTGATCACGCTGGCGCTGGAACTGATTTCGATCGCCACGCGGCCCGTGGTGCAGGCGGCCGGTGTCAAGGTGCTATTCAGCACGCTGACTGGCGACGCCGCGCTGGACATGCTGATCGGCGCGGTGCTGACGATCCTCTGCTATTCGAGCCTGGCCATGGTGCTGTTCTGCGGCGCGCTGGCATCGGCCGGGGTGGTGTCGATCCACGTGGCCATGGCGCTGGTGCTGGGCGCCAATCTCGGCTCGGGTATCTCGGCGCTGATGTCGACGTCGGGCAACAACCAGCCCGGTAAGCGCGTGACGCTGGGCAACCTGCTGTCGCGCCTGCTCGGTTGCGTGATCGCGTTGCCGCTGCTGACGAAGGCCGAGGAACTGCTGGCGCTGGTTGGCAGCGAGCCGCAGCGGATGATCGTGAACTTCCATCTGCTGTTCAACGTGGCGCTGGCACTGTTGCTGCTGGGCGCTACCGCGCCGCTGGCGCGCCTGTGCGAGGCCATTCTGCCGGGCCGGAACACCGGCGACAGCCAGGTCACGCCGCGCCACCTCGATCCGGCCGCGCTGTCCACGCCGACGCTCGCGTTGTCTAACGCCGCGCGTGAGGTGCTGCGCATCGGCGATCGCGTCGAACAAATGCTCGACAACCTGCTGCGCGTGCTGCGGACCAACGATCTGAAGCTGGCCAATGCCACCTGTCGTATCGACAACGAAGTCGACGATCTCTACACCGCAATCAAGCTCTACCTGACGCAGATCAGCACCGAGGCGCTGGATGAGCACGATGGCGAGCGCTGGACGGAAATTATCTCGTTGACGATCAACCTGGAGCACGCGGGGGATCTGATCGAACGCGTGATCGTCGACACCAAGGAAAAGAAGATCGCGCACAACCTGTCGTTCTCCGAGGCCGGCATGCAGGAGATCGCCGAGATGCACGCCCGCGTGGTGGCGAACCTGCGTCTGGGACTGTCGGTGTTCCTGACCGGTGATCTGCGCAGCGCCCAGCAACTGATGGCGGAGAAGGCGGCCTTCCGCGATCTGGAGCGCGATCTGTCGCGCTCGCACCTGCAGCGTGTGGCCGTGCAGACCGTGGAGAGCATCGAGACCAGCTCGCTCCATCTGGATCTGATCGCAGAACTGAAGCGGCTCAATTCGCTGTTCTGCTCCACCGCATATCCGGTGCTGGAGCGGGCGGGGATGATGAACCGCAGCCGGATGAAGGAGGATCCGGAGGAGAAGGTTGCGGCGGTAGCGGGCGCTCGCTAGCGGGGTTGGGGGAGAGGGCAGGGCGCGTCGACTTCCGACCACGCCCTGGAAACCTACCCCTGCTTCTTCAACAGAGGCGCCAGATACTTGCCCGTGAAGCTCGCCTTGCTGGCGGCCACGACTTCCGGGGATCCCTTCGCGATTACCTGGCCGCCACCCGCACCGCCCTCCGGGCCCATGTCGATCAGCCAGTCCGCCGTCTTGATGACGTCCAGGTTGTGCTCGATGATCACGACCGTGTTGCCCTGGTCGCGCAGCTTGTGGATGACCTTGAGCAGCAGTTCGATATCGTGGAAATGCAGGCCCGTGGTGGGCTCGTCGAGGATGTACAGCGTGCGGCCGGTGTCGCGCTTGGACAGTTCCAGCGACAGCTTCACGCGCTGCGCTTCGCCGCCGGAGAGCGTGGTGGCCGACTGCCCCAGCCGGATGTAACCCAGGCCCACGTCGAGCAGCGTCTGCAGCTTGCGGCGCACCACCGGCACGGCGTTGAAGAACTCGTGCGCCTGCTCGACGGTCAGGTCGAGCACCTCGGAGATGGCCTTGCCCTTGTACAGCACCTCTAGCGTCTCGCGGTTGTAGCGCTGGCCGTGGCAGACATCGCACGGCACGTAGACGTCGGGCAGGAAATGCATTTCCACCTTGATCACGCCATCGCCCTGGCATGACTCGCAGCGGCCGCCCTTCACGTTGAACGAGAAGCGGCCCGGGTCGTAGCCCCGTTCCTTGGCGGAGGGCACGCCCGCGAACAGTTCGCGGATCGGCGTGAAGAGGCCGGTGTAAGTAGCCGGATTCGAGCGCGGCGTGCGGCCGATCGGGCTCTGGTCGACGTTGATGACCTTGTCGAAGTGCTCGAGGCCTTCGATGCGGTCATGCGGCGCGGGCTCCGCAGTCGAGCCATACAGATGGCGTGCCACCGCGTGGTAGAGCGTGTCGTTGATCAGCGTCGACTTGCCTGAACCAGAAACGCCAGTGACGCAGGTGAGCAGGCCCACCGGGATTTCGGCCGTAACGTTGCGCAGGTTGTTGCCAGTGGCGTTGACGATGCGGAGCAGCCGCTCGTCGTCGGGCAGGGCGCGCGTCTTCGGCACCTCGATGCGGCGCTGGCCGGACAGGTACTGCCCCGTCAGCGATGCCGGTGAGCTCTCGATCTGGTCCGGCGTGCCTTCCGCCACGATCATGCCGCCATGCACGCCCGCGCCCGGGCCGATGTCCACCACGTAGTCGCACGCGCGGATCATGTCCTCGTCGTGCTCCACCACCAGCACCGAGTTACCGATGTCGCGCAGATGCTTGAGCGTGCCGATCAGGCGGTCGTTGTCGCGCTGGTGCAGGCCGATCGACGGCTCGTCGAGCACGTACATCACGCCGGTCAGGCCGGAGCCGATCTGCGAGGCCAGGCGGATGCGCTGCGCCTCGCCGCCGGACAGCGTGTCCGCGCTGCGCTCGAGCGACAGATAGTCGAGCCCGACGTTGTTCAGGAAGTTCAGCCGGGCGGTAATTTCCTTGACGATCTTGTCCGCGATCTCGCGCTTGGCGCCATGCAGGTCCAGCGTCAGGAAGTACGTCAGCGCGTCGCGCAGCGGCCAGCCGTTGATCTCGAAGATCGCGCGGGCCTGATCGGCCTCGCCCACTTTTACATGGCGCGCCTCGGTGCGCAGGCGGGTGCCCTGGCAGACCGGGCACGCCTGATTGTTCTGGTACTTGGCCAGTTCCTCGCGCACGGCCACCGAATCGGTTTCACGATAGCGGCGTTCGAGGTTCGGGATGATCCCTTCGAACGCGTGCGCGCGCAGTGTGGTGCGGCCGCGTTCGTTGATATACGTGAACGGGATCTCGGTTTCGCCGGAACCGTGCAGGATTACCTGCTGCACTTCGGGTGGCAGTTCCTCGAACGGGGTTTCCGTGTCGAATTCGTAGAACGCCGCCAGGCTCTGCAGCATCTGGAAATAGAACTGGTTGCGGCGATCCCAGCCCTTGATCGCGCCCGAGGCCAGCGAGAGGTTCGGAAAGGCCACCACCCGCTTCGGATCGAAGAACGTGATCTGGCCCAGGCCGTCGCAGCTAGGGCAGGCGCCCATCGGGTTGTTGAACGAGAACAGGCGCGGTTCCAGCTCCTGCAAGGAGTAGGAGCAGATGGGGCAGGCAAAGCGCGAGCTGAACACATGCTCGCGGCCGGTGTCCATCTCCATCGCGATCGCGCGGCCATCGGCCAGTCGCAGTGCCGTTTCGAACGATTCGGCCAGGCGCTGCTTGATGTCGGCGCGGACCTTGACGCGGTCGACCACCACCTCGATCGTGTGCTTTTCGGTCTTCTTGAGCTTGGGCAGCGCGTCGACATCGTAGACCTTGGCCTCGGCCTCATGCGCGGTGCCGCCGCCGGAGCGGATGCGGAAGCGCACGAAACCCTGCGCCTGCATCGTGTCGAACAGGTCGGTGTGCTCGCCCTTACGGTCCGAGACCACAGGCGCCAGGATCATCAGCTTGGTGTCTTCTGGCAGCGCCAGCGCCGCATCAACCATCTGCGACACGTTCTGCGCCTGCAGGGCGATGCCGTGGTCGGGGCAGTAGGGCGTGCCGGCGCGGGCGAAGAGCAAGCGCAGGTAGTCGTGAATCTCTGTGACGGTGCCGACGGTCGAGCGCGGATTGTGGCTCGTGGCCTTCTGCTCGATCGAGATCGCCGGGGACAACCCCTCGATCAGGTCGACGTCGGGCTTTTCCATCAGTTGCAGGAACTGGCGGGCGTAGGCGGACAGCGATTCGACATATCGGCGCTGCCCCTCGGCGTAGAGGGTGTCGAATGCCAGCGACGACTTGCCTGACCCCGACAGCCCCGTGATCACCACAAGCTTGTTACGCGGCAGGTCGAGATTGATGTTCTTCAGGTTGTGGGTACGCGCCCCACGGATCTTGATTTCTTCCATATCCCCGTCAATGTGCCTTGCGCAACGCCTGGGGCGCCCGAAACAGGGGCGCCAGCCTGCCGCGACACGCGATTTCCGGGCCCGCCGAAAGCGGAGCGTGATGCGGAAAGCGCGGGAAGCAAACCTGCTAATATACCGAACTTCGGTTTCCGGGGTTGCCCGGCGCCAGACTGGCGAATGACAACGGGGTGGAGACAGCCCCGCGTCAGCAACTTCCCGGCGTTCGGACGATCGAAGCTGTCGCCGACCGGACCAGATTCCTTATACGACCGCAATGCCGTCGATCCCGCCTTCTTCCCAGCCCGCATCCCTTGCCGACGAGTCCACCCGGACCGAGCCCGTGCGTGACCGCATGACCAAAGGCGAGTTGCGCGCCAGCCTCACACTCGCCAGCATCTTTGCCCTGCGCATGCTGGGCCTGTTCCTGATCCTGCCGGTCTTTGCCGAGTACGCGCGCACGCTGCCCGACGGGCACGATGCCCAGCGGGTTGGCATCGCGATGGGGATCTACGGGCTGATGCAGGCTTTCCTGCACATTCCATTGGGCTGGCTGTCCGACCGGGTCGGGCGCAAGCCGGTCATGGTCGCGGGGCTGCTGCTCTTCGTGGCCGGCGCGCTGGTTGCAGCGTTCTCCGATACCCTGACTGGCATCATCATCGGCCGCGCATTGCAGGGCATGGGCGCGATCTCGGCGGCCATCACGGCCTGTATCGCGGATCTGACGCGTGAACGCCATCGCACCAAGGCCATGGCAATGGTCGGCGGCAGTATCGGCCTGACGTTCGCGCTCTCACTGGTGATTGCTTCGCCACTTTTGCATTCGATCGGTATGTCGGGCATCTTCAGCCTGATGGCCGTATTCGGCGTGGTGGCGATCGGCGTGACGCTGTTCCTGGTGCCTGCGCCGCCGCCGCCGCATCCGGTGCGGTTGCCGTTCCGCCAGGTGCTGATGAATGCCGACCTGATTCGTCTGAATGTCGGCGTGCTGGCGCTCCATGCGAGCCAGGTGGCCATGTTCATGGTGGTGCCGGCCATGCTGAGCGACGCGGGGATGCCGCTGGACCAGCACTGGAAGGTCTATCTGCCGGTCGTGCTGGTGTCGTTCCTGCTGATGCTGGCGCCGATGATGGCGGCCGAGCGCTACGGCAAGGTGCGCCCGGTGCTGCTGGCCTCGGTGGCCCTGATGACGGTCGTCCAGATCCTGTTCGCGTCGGTCCACGGCCTTTGGCCGATCGTCGGCGTGCTGCTGCTGTTCTTCGTCGCGTTCAACGTGCTGGAGGCGATGCAGCCGTCGCTGGTGTCGCGTTACGCAGCGGTCAGCCGTGGCGCGGCGCTTGGCGTCTACAACACGACCCAGTCGCTGGGCCTGTTCCTCGGTGGCGTGGCCGGCGGCTGGCTGCTCCAGCACGAAGGACGCAGCGCAGTGTTCATAGGGTGCGCGGTGGTTCTGGTGCTCTGGCTTATAATCGCGTGGAGCATGAAGGCGCCCCCGGCCCGTAGCCAAGGGAGTACTTCTGCGGTGGCGGCTTAGGCACAGTTTTTTTCGTATCGGTATTAGTCCGCTACGTTTTCCTGCTGTATTGGCGTTAGCATGAACACGCGCTTGACGGTTCATCCGTAGGGCGCGTGATGTCGTTTACGTCCCAGCTTTTTTTGCACGTTCCTTACGTTTAGTACCGCGCTGAAAGGGCGCGGTCCCTGGAGATCATCTACATGGCATCGGTCAACAAAGTCATTCTCGTCGGCAACCTGGGCGCCGACCCCGAAACCCGCTACATGCCCAGCGGCGATGCCGTGACCAACATCCGGCTGGCGACGACCGACCGCTACAAGGACAAGCAGTCCGGCGAATTCAAGGAAGCCACCGAGTGGCACCGCATCGCGTTCTTCGGCAAGCTGGCCGAGATCGCCGGCCAGTACCTGCGCAAGGGTTCGTCGGTCTATATCGAGGGCCGCATCCGCACGCGCAAGTGGCAGGACCAGTCCGGTCAGGAAAAGTACAGCACCGAAATCGTCGCGGACCAGATGCAGATGCTGGGTGGCCGTGGCCAGGGCGGTGGTGGCGGTGGCGATGAAGGCGGCTACGGCGGCGGTGCCGGTGCCGGTGCGGGCGGTGGCGGTGGCTACAGCCGCGAATCGCAAGGCGGTGGTGGCCGCAGCCAGGGCGGTGGTGCCCAGGGCGGCGGTCAGCAAGGCGGCCAGCGTCGCCAGCAACAGGCACCGTCGAACGGCTTCGAGGATATGGACGACGATATTCCGTTCTGATACCTCGTAACGGAAAGCTGTAAAGAAAGGGTATTCGGAATAGCCGGTTGATGAAGGGAACTTCTAACCGGCTTCCGAAGGCGGTGTAGTGATGTTGATGGGAGGCTCCAAGAAGCGCTCCAAGAG
>NZ_JWMB01000040.1:0-23382 GCF_000812445.1 Cupriavidus sp. SHE
ACCTCTCCGACGTGCAGGTCATCATTCGCACCCCATTCCCTGGGCAGGCTCCCCAGATTGTGGAGAACCAGGTCACCTATCCGCTGACCACCACGATGCTGTCGGTGCCCGGCGCGAAGACCGTGCGCGGATACTCGTTCTTCGGCGACTCCTATGTCTACGTATTGTTCGAGGACGGCACCGACCTGTACTGGGCCCGTTCACGCGTTCTTGAGTACTTGAACCAGGTCCAGTCCCGGCTGCCGGCCGCCGCCAAGCCTGCGCTTGGTCCCGACGCTACCGGCGTGGGTTGGGTCTATGAGTACGCGCTCGTGGACAAGAGCGGACAGCATGACCTGTCACAGCTGCGCGCCCTTCAGGACTGGTTCTTGCGATTTGAGCTCAAGTCCTTGCCCAATGTCGCAGAGGTTGCCTCGTTGGGCGGGATGGTCAAGCAGTTCCAAATTGTGCTGTTGCCCGACCGGCTTCGCGCCTACAACCTGTCACAAGGGAAGGTGCTGGCCGCACTCAAGGGGGCCAATCAGGAAACCGGGGGCTCAGTATTGGAACTGGGTGAAGCCGAATACATGGTGCGCGCTACCGGGTACCTGAAGACGCTGGATGACTTTCGGCAGGTGCCGATCGTGACGAGCGACGCCGGTATTCCGGTCAGACTGGGCGATGTCGCCGTGATTCAACTGGGCCCAGAGATGCGCCGCGGCATCGCGGAGCTCAACGGCCAAGGCGAAGTCGCGGGCGGGGTCATTATCCTGCGATCGGGCAAGAACGCGCTGGAGACGATCAACGCCGTCAAGGCCAAACTGCAGACCTTGCAGAAAAGCCTGCCTGACGGCGTCGAGGTCGTCACCGTCTACGACCGGTCGGCGCTGATCAGTCGCGCAGTCGACAACCTCACCACCAAGCTGCTGGAGGAGTTTGCGGTCGTCGCAGTGGTCTGCCTGCTCTTTCTCTTTCACTTGCGCTCGGCACTGGTCGCCATCATCTCGTTGCCGCTTGGCGTGCTGGCGGCATTCCTTGTCATGCGCTATCAGGGCGTGAACGCCAACATCATGTCACTGGGGGGTATTGCAATCGCAGTCGGCGCGATGGTCGACGCCGCGGTCGTCATGATCGAGAACGCCCATAAGCACCTGGAACACTGGCACGTCAAGCATCCACAGCAAGAACTTGAGGCGCAAGAGCGATGGCGCCTTATCGGTGAGTCGGCCGCAGAGGTCGGTCCTGCCCTGTTCGTCTCATTGCTGATCATCACCCTGTCGTTCATTCCAGTCTTTACCCTGGAGGCACAGGAGGGCAGGTTGTTCTCGCCATTGGCGTTCACCAAAACCTACTCCATGGCGGCGGCGGCGGGTCTCTCCGTCACATTGATCCCCGTGCTAATGGGCTATATGATTCGTGGCAAGATCCCTTCCGAGCAAGCCAATCCTCTCAACCGCCTGCTGATCCGCGCTTATCACCCGCTGCTCAACAAGGTGCTCAGGTACCCCAAGACCACCGTGGCGCTGGCGGGCGTGCTCCTGGTTGCGACCGCCTGGCCCATCATGCGCACTGGCGGGGAATTCATGCCACCGCTGGACGAAGGCGATCTGCTCTACATGCCCTCCGCTCTGCCAGGGCTTGCGGCCGGCAAGGCGTCGCAGTTGCTGCAACAGACCGACCGGCTGATCAAGACGGTCCCTGAAGTGGCGTCCGTGTTTGGCAAAGCCGGCCGCGCCGACAGTGCGACGGACCCCGCGCCGATTGAGATGTTCGAGACGACCATTCGCTTTAAGCCGAAGGATCAGTGGCGTCCCGGCATGACAACCGACAAGCTGGTCGAAGAATTGGACCGCATTGTCAAGGTACCGGGCCTGTCCAATATCTGGGTACCGCCGATCCGCAATCGCATTGACATGCTCGCGACCGGCATCAAGAGTCCCGTGGGTATCAAGGTCGCCGGCACGGACCTCAAGGAGATCGACAGACTCGCCACACGTATTGAAGAGGCCGTCAAGACAGTCCCCGGCGTGACATCTGCGCTGGCCGAACGGCTCACGGGCGGGCGCTACATCGATGTCGACATCGACCGCGCGGCAGCAGGCCGCTACGGTCTGAACATCGAGGACGTCCAATCGATTGTTTCCTCGGCCATCGGGGGTGAAACCGTTGGTGAGGTGGTCGATGGACTCGCACGATTCCCCATCAACGTTCGGTATCCGCGCGACGATCGGGACTCCATCGATGCACTGCGGCGCCTGCCAATTGTGACCGACAGCGGCTTACAGATTGCGCTGGCCGATGTGGCCCGCATTACTGTCATGCAGGGCCCACCGATGTTGCGCAGTGAGAACGCACGTCTTTCCGGTTGGGTATATGTTGACATTCGCGGCAGAGATCTTCGGTCCACCGTGCGTGACATGCAGGCCGCCGTGGCGAAGGCCGTACCAATGCCCGCCGGGTATGCCCTCAGTTGGTCAGGCCAGTTCGAGTATCTGGAGCGTGCTACGGCCAAACTCAAGGTCGTCGTCCCCTTTACCTTGCTGATCATCTTCGTACTGCTCTATCTAGTTTTCGGCCGGCTGGATGAAGCCATGCTGATCATGGGCACGCTCCCCTTGGCCCTAATAGGCGGCTTCTGGCTGCTGTATCTGTTGCGCTACAACCTCTCTGTGGCTGGGATAGTTGGGTTCATCGCGCTTGCGGGTGTGGCCGCAGAGTTCGGCGTCATCATGCTGCTGTATCTCAAGCACGCGTGGCACGACCGGTTGGCGCGCGGTGAAGATACGCTAGATGCGTTGCTCGACGCCATCCAGGAGGGTGCGGTATTGCGCGTCCGGCCGAAGGCGATGACGGTGGCGGTCATCCTGGCGGGCCTGATTCCGATCATGTGGTCACATGGCACAGGGTCTGAGGTCATGCAACGGATTGCTGCGCCAATGGTGGGTGGCATGGTGACAGCGCCGCTGCTATCGATGTTCGTCGTGCCCGCCGTATATCTGTTGCTGCGCCGGCGCTTGTTGCCCTCGCCCTCCACCACCGCCAAGCAGGCAGAACTGGAGCGGGCCGTGTAGCAACTGTGCCTGGCGAGTCCCGGGGGCCGCCAGGCCAGTCTTCAGTGCATTGGGAACGTTCACCAGTGCGGCGCGCATCCATGAGAGGGCACCCGCCCTACGGCACTTCCCGGGCGTTTGCTCGAGGTGCCGCCACAATATCAAGACACCGCGCTGGTGAGCTCCCGCAACACGTAGGGCACCCTCCGTCGGCAAATCGCCGCGACCCACCTTCTGGACAGCTAGCACACCAGGCCCGAAAATCCCCGTATGCGTCCGCCTCCCATCCTGCATCTGCCGCCCGCGGTCGTCGCGGTAATTCTGGTCGGGCTGGTGACCATCCTCAGCTTGATTGTCCTGCTAGCCCGGCACCTGCATCGCAGCCAACCGCCGCCTCGCAAGCACCGCAGCAAGAGTCCCAAACCAGGGCGCTTGCGCAAATGACCTTGCGGACAGTGCTGCGGCCCAACAGCGGCGACGCCAAGTTGTACGAACGCGGGTAGGCCGCCGTTATTTCCGACGGCCAGAGCGAGGGCTCTTTCGGGGCCGGCCCCGGCGCGGCAGCCGCGGGCGCCCGCGACCATAGGTGCGATTCAGATAGATGACAAATGCCAGGAACGCAATGATGCAGAGCACGGCAACCAGCAATAGCGAGGACAGCACGCCATGCGGCAAATCGAAGACGTAATATCGGTTCAAGTTTCCAATCGCCCTGTGTGGCAGGCCGCCTCTCGTGCGTACTCAGTGAACGCCATCCTCAAGCGAATCGGCGCACGGCGACGATCAGCGCACCATCGCCATTGGCGAACCGCACGCCGCCCTTCTCCAATTGCCTCTCGATCATGCAGAGTCCGCCAAACATGTCATTCAGGATGGGACCACGGCGTCGATGGTCGCCAACCGCCATGGGGAACGGACGCGTCCTTTGCTTGCTCATGCTCAGCGTCATAAGCGGCAATGCCAACGTGCAGAATGTCTGGCTGTGTACGACAGTGAAACCTGCGGCATTGACCTTGCGAATCAGTGCGGGAAGCGTGTAGCGCGCTTCTGGCGCCCTCGGGGCATTGCCGCGCAGTCGTCGCGTTCGTTGATGCGGTACGGTCACGACAATACCGCCACCCTGGCGACAAGCCTTACGCAACTGGTCAAGCACTATCCCGTCTGACGCGGCATGCTGCAGGACGTCGAACGCCCCGATGACGTCAAAGGCGTCCGCGAACGGCAGGTGCATAGGATCCATCTGCAAACAGGAAAAGCCATATTCCCGGCGCACCTCGCGTAGTGCATCCACGCAACGGTCGGCCGCGACCAGCGTGGCGGCCGGATAGCATGTCCGGAAATCATCCAGGAATTTTCCCGCACCGCAGCTCAGATCCAAGAATGACTCAATCTGCGGGAACCACCGAGACAAGGCCTCGATGATCAGTCGGCGGCGATATGCAAACCAGAAGTTCCGGTCTTCAACGTGCGCAAATTCCCGCAACAGCGACGCTTGATTCCCATCGTGATCCCCGATCAGTTCGGGTGCGAGGCACACAATGCCTGATGTCGACGGCGGCTGCCAGTCGCAGGACCAGCAATGCCACCCCTGCGTGGACAATGCATTGCCACATCTCACGCACGATCGCATCGCCGGCCTCAGATTGAAATCGGAGGCCCTCCCGCAAGGGGCCCTCCATCGCTTTGCAGAATCCTCGTACTCACCCAGGCTGGCGTTGAGCCCACGCGCGATGCGGCGGCGTGCTGGCGAAGTCGTCTGGACGCGTATCCGACTCACACATCCATGCGCGCGGTCAGAAGGCTGACATTCGATTTTATGGAGATGACCTGTCGCAAACATGACGGGGAAATTACCAGGCGCCGCACCCGTTGCTATCTGCGGCAACATCGGACAACATGCACGGCGGCGCGGCCTTTTTCCAACAGATGCGAACGATGTCATGGATTCGACGCCGACAATCCACACCGCGCCTGTGGCGACTTGTGATTGCAGACTTTAGGGATTTCCTGGACAGCGCCGCGCCAGACCAGTGCGCTCAGCGTTTTCGTCAGCCCGGCCTTGGCCAACTTTGGTTTCGATCGTCGTGGGCAATGCGCCCGATCGCGAGACAGCATGACAGATTCAAAGGACACCGCACCGCTGTCGAATGACAAGCCCCCGGCAGCCCCCGTGCCGCTGCAGCGAGAATGGCTGAATCGCACCGTTGTCGGTGCCGGGCTCACGAGTGCACTAGGCGATTTCTGCTACGAGACCACCACCGTCATCCTGCCCGGCTTCCTGGCAATACTCGGGATCCCGGCGGCGGTTCTGGGACTTATCGAAGGCCTGGCCGATGCGGTGGCGAGCTTTACCAAGATGATTTCGGGTTACGTCGCCGACAAGCTCGGACATCGAAAGCTTCTGGTGCTGGTCGGCTACGCCCTGACGCCTGCGGGTCAGATCGCAATCGCATTGGCCACGGCGTGGCCAATGCTACTTGTGGGGCGAATCATTTCCTGGTTCGGAAAAGGGCTGCGCGGCCCGCTTCGCGACGCGATTGTCATCCAGGCAATCCCGCCGCGCGCGCGAGGCCGTGCCTTCGGGTTTCATCGGGCTATGGATACGATTGGCGCAGTAGTCGGACCGCTGCTTGGTGTCGCATTGCTTGGCTGGGCCCAAAGCCATCATGGGTGGAACGACCCCATCGGTCCGTTCCGTCTGGTCCTATGGCTAAGTGTCATCCCGGGGGTTCTGGCCGTCCTGGCTTTCCTCGGCTTCGTCAAGGATCCGGCATTTTCCCCAAATCCCGGGCTGCGATTTTTCCGGGCCTTGCGCGGCCTTCCGCCAAAATTCAAGCGCTATCTCGGCGCCGTCGGGTTGTTTGGCATGGGTGATTTCTCCCACAGCCTGTTGATCCTCGGCGCCACGAAATTGCTGACCCCCGCACTCGGCATCGTGCAGGCCGCGCAAATCGCCGGTGGCCTCTACGTCTGGCGAAACGTCGTGCAATCGGCGGCGTCATTTCCAGTCGGCATGCTGGCGGATCGCGTCGGTGCGCTGCGCATTCTCGTGCTTGGCTATGCGCTAGGCGCGATGACCGGCCTGCTCATGGCCATCACGTTCTGGCTCCACGTCAACACCCTCGCACTGCTCGCGGCCGTCTTCCTGCTTGCGGGCCTGTACACGGCCGTCCAGGAAGCCCTGGAGCCGACGGTGATCGCCGAGATGGTGTCGGCTGACACCTTGGCCATGAGCATCGGCGCGCTCGGCACCACGAACGGCACGGCGAAGTTCATCTCGAGCGCCGGCGTCGGTCTCATCTGGTCGGCGCTATCACCTGTCCTCGGCTTCGCATTCGCCACCATCACCATGGCGGCCGGCACAGTCATGCTGGCGAGATTACGGCACATCTAAATCTCGCCACATCGCCCGGAGATCGAGCGCAGTGCGGGAGTCCCCGCCACGAGCCATCCGCGCGGTCGTGCCGACCGTCGGGACGCCAAAGATCGCCTAGCCGTCGGCAAGCATCGCCTGTACGTCGACGGCGGGCGCATCGAGTAGCTTGACCAGCGCGTCAAAGTCGATCGGCCGGCTGAACAGGTAGCCTTGCCCCACCTCGCAGCCAAACTCCCGCAACACCGACACTTGCCAAACGTACTCGACCCCTTCGGCCACGACGCGCAGCCCAAGCATATGCGCCATGCTAATCATGGCCTGCACGATTTGCCTGTCGCTGTGCGAGCCTTGCATGTCATGGATAAAGGCGCGATCAATCTTGAGTTCGGTGACCGGTAAGTGCTTCAGACTGGACAGATTGCTGTATCCAGTCCCGAAATCGTCGATGGCAATTCCGACGCCCGCGGCGCCCAGCTCCCGCACAAATTCTAGCAGCCCTTCCTCGTGCACGAACAACGCGTTCTCCGTCAGCTCAATCTTGAAGCGCCGACAATCAACGCCAAACTGCGCGATAGTCTGCAGCACAGGCTCCTGCCTGTGCCAACTCAGTTGCAAGGGCGAGAAGTTCACCGCCACCCTGAATTCCGGATCGATCGCCAGTGCCTCGAGCTTCGCGACGTATCGACAGGATTCGCGCAATACCCAATCCCCGATCGCGCCGATTACCCCGGTCTCTTCGGCTACCGGAATGAATTCGGCCGGCGAGACGGGAACGCTGCCATCTCGCATCCAGCGGAGCAAGACTTCCGCACCGATGACCTTGCCCGTGGTGAGCGACACCTGGGGTTGCCAGGCCAGCGAAAATTCGTTGGCCTCGAGCGCGCGGTGCAGCGCGTTGGAGATGTCGAGGCGCTTGAGCACCTTCGTATGCAGGCCGCGAGAAAAAAAATGACAAGCGCCGATGCCATCCTCCTTGGCGCGGTACATCGCCGCATCGGCATTCATGATCAGCGCTTCTGCGGTCGTGCCATCGGCGGGAAATCGGCTGACCCCAATGCTCGCGGAGACGTAGCTTTGCGTACCGTTCAGGACAATCGGCTTGGCCAGTTCATCGAAGATCCGCCGCGCGATCGACTCGACCTGAGCAGGATCCGCGGTGTCGTGCAGAATGAATGTGAATTCATCGCCGCCGATACGGCCGACAAAATCCGCTTCCTTCACCAGTCGCTTGAAGCGCTCCCCGACCACCTCGAGTAGCCGATCGCCAAACGAGTGGCCCAGTGTATCGTTCACGTCCTTGAACCGGTTGAGGTCAAGGAAAAGCAGGGAAAATTCCGTACCCTTGTTCGCCGAACGTTCGATCGCATGGCCAAGCCGGTCCTGGAACAAGCGTCGATTTGGCAGACCGGTCAGGCTGTCGTAGTAGGCAAGGTGCATGTACTGGGCGCGCAGGCTTTCGCGCTGCATGATGTCCGCGAACATCGCCACGAAACTGAACACTTCGCCATGCTCGTCGTGAACCGTCTTGATCGTTACCCAGTCGGGCGCGATCGAGCCGTCCGCCCGCAATAGCCAGACCTCCCCTTCCCAGCGTCCGCCATCGCGCAGGGTTGCAAATATCTCCGCGTAGAAGCCCCGTCCATGCCGGCCAGACCGTAAGAATCCGGCCGGCCGCCCGACAATATCCGCGCCGGGATAGCCCGTCGCGGCTGTGAAGGCACGATTGATGTACTGGATGCGCAAGCGAGCGTCCGTTACCAGCACCGCGTCACTAGTTGACTCGAGCACATTGGCCGATATCTTGCGGTTTTCCAGCTCAGTACGCAATTGGCTAACCAGCGCCTCGCGTTCACGACGATTGATGTCACTGCGACAAACGAACTCGGCCAGCAAGGACGCCATGGAGACAATGCCGATGTATCGCCCTTGCGCATCGAAGACGGGTAGGTGCTCACAAGCTTCCTTACGCATGCGCTTGAGCAACTGGATCGCGCTGGCATGCCCCTGCACGGGCTCGGGTGGACGTCGTGCGATCAGATCCGCGAAAATCCGTGCTGGAAAAAGCGTCGCCTGCCGGTCCGTCACGACACCGAGAAACGTGCCGTCGTCATCGAAGACCGAGAAGACGTTCGTCGATGTCTGATTGACCCCGACCAGATCCCGATATCGCTGGTCGAGCGCAACGCGGCGTGCCGTCAGGTCGAGGCACTCCGAAACAAGCAATGTGTCCATCTGCAAGCCTTATCCCAGCTTTTGATCCACGAACAACTCGACTTCCAGCGCCAGGTGAAGGATTTCCTCGGCTCCCATGGCCGGTTTGATCTCATCCAGGATGAACGTCTTGAGCTCTGCGGCGGGGATCTTTCTGAGAATCGCCTTTCGAATGAGGATGTCAGAAATCACGTCGTCGTCGATTTCTATATGCTCGAAGGCCGTGGTTGACAGCAAACTGAGTGCTCGCCCGACCGCAACGTGTCCAATTGGCGAGGCGCGCCCTAGCACGAGCCCATCGGTAATTGGCGGAAGGACAAACTCCTTGATGTGGGCGCGCAATCGCTTCTGACGACGTTTCTCCATTCCGACACTAACCTTTCCGATCCAAGATCGAACGCGCCAAGGAAGCACCGCACGCAAATCCGGCGCAGCACGACATCCTTCGCGGGCCGTTTGTACCAGACATTCCTGCCACCGACTACCCATCAAACGTGGGCCCGCAAGAGTTGCCATGCTTTGAGTTTCTACTCCTACTAGTGAGTATCCGTGGATACCGCCTAGGGACGCATATCCTGGTAGAGCTTGAGCATGTCCTTGTATTCACCCGCCGTCTTCTGAATGGAAAACCGCATACGCACCGCATTCTCCGCAAATGCCACGCGCTCGACGTCCATCTCGACCGTATTGCCATCGATGCCGGACTGCATCGGCACCCGGTAGAGCAATGCCTCCTCCGCCGCTGACGGACGGGACTCCAAATGCCGCCGCGAAGTCGTCGCCATGCCCACAAACGCATTGCCGCTTGCCATCGCCCGTTCCAATTCGGCGCCAAAGTCGATGTCCCGCGCCTTGTAGTTCGGGGTATCCGCGTTGGCGATATTGGCTGCCAGAAACTCCAGCCGGCGAGTGCGCAGCCTGAGCGCCAGTTCATGAGCGTTTTCCGCGCTACGCGCAGCATTCTGGATAAATGCGGTTTCCATCTCGCCTCTCCAACGCATTCGGAAGAGGGCAGACTAGCCTACCCCACTCCGCGTCATTGCGAGGATAAGCGATCAATTTATCAACGTTTCAAATGACCAAGTTGCAATGATCTTGACACCGTTGTGCCGTACAGAATTCGCCTGCTTTGGACGCATTTCCCTCAGATGACCGGTTCGTAATATTCGAGTCATTCGACTGATCGTGTCGGGCCGATAGACTGTGCACACGGTGAGCGAGACAGACTCGCCAACATGACTCCGGAGAACTTTCCATGAAGAAGCTTCACACTGCCATTCTTACCGCCGCACTCTCGATCCTCGCAGGCACTGCCGTGGCCGCTCCCGCCGAGGGGCAGGTCCATCGCCCTCGCGATCCCTTCACGGACGGCGCACGCGCCGGAGCCTCAGCCAGCGACGTGTACGCCGGCGGCGCGCGCATCGACAAGCGTGACGTTTTCACCGACGGAGCACGTATTGGGGCGCGAGACGTCTTCACCGACGGCGCTCACGGGCTCTGACAGGTTGACGCCCATGCCAGTTTGACACTTGCACAAGTGTGAGGGGAGCCAGTCATCCGTCCAGGTTGACTGGCTTCCGGTGCTGCTCTTTTGCCTCTACCGTGGCACGAAGAGCTTGTGGCTTGCCTCCTACGGAGGCAAGCCATTTTCTTGGGTGCGCGTCTGGGCTAGCGCCATGCTAACGGCCATGCGGCGCATCAGAACTTGAACGGAAAGGTGCCCCCACCCACACTGTCCGGAACGACCAGTCCGGTGGAAACGCACTCCGTTCTACCGGAACGAATTTCGTCGGAACCACAGCGGGCGGCGAAGTGCTTTTCCTGGCCCCCCGTAGTGCCCCACGCGGATGCCCAGATGACTGGCTCGCTGTCAATTCTGTCGAGGTAGATTTTCCGGCGTAAGCACCGGCGTGTTGCAACTGGAACGCATCGGCAATGTGCTGCTGCGGAATCACCTGATAGATGACCCGTTTGGCATGGATGGCCGCCAGGCCGCACGAACTCTGGTTGATCATTGCGGCTGCCCCCGACCAGTCCCAGCACGCGCTGCTGACGTACGAAAAGTCTGGCCGTTGGTTCTGGACCTGCGCCACCGGTCAGCACGTCAATCATGGCAATTTTCTCGCCAACCCTTCACGCCGCGAGGGATTGTGTCAGCGCACCGGGACCGTATCCTCATGATTTGCTGCTGGCCACACGCGCCAGGCAGCGAGAAATCCGACAACAGAAACGCACGCAAGCACCACAAATGCTGCACGCATCCCGTATCGCGCCCCCACCTGCCCCGCGAGCGGATAGGCAATCAGCCAGCACGCATGCGAGAGGGAGAATTGCGCAGCAAACACTGCAGGGCGATCGGCTGAAGCCGCCGAGCGTTTCAGCAGACGTCCGCTTGGCGTCAACGTCATCGAGTACCCGATGCCGGTGGCAAACCACGTCAGCAGAAGCATGGGCCATTCGATGACTTGCCCGAACCCGGTCAGTGCTACTCCAAAAGCGAGACTGGCTGACATAAGGATGGCGCCGCCCAGCATGGCTGGACGATCAGGACGATTCGCCAACAGCCTCGGCAGTAACAGTGCCACAAGCATCGATCCGCAGCCGAAGGCCGCCAGAGCGAATGGGACATCAGACGCCGGACGCTGCAGCTTGCTTTGCACATAGACGACCGTGTTCACGATGACCATCGAGCTGGCGGCGGCCGCGGCGAGGTTCAGGGCCAGAAGCCCTCGCAAGCGGTGCGTCCGAAGGTAGATCGACATACCCCGAAACGTTTTGGCATACAGGCTCTCCTTGCGAGCTATCGCCTTGGATTGCGGCAAACGCACCGAAACGACGAACGCAGCCGACACCAGGAAGCCCACGACAGTGCCGCCGAACAGCCAGTGAAAGCCGATGACCGATAGCAACGCGGCGGCCAGCATCGGACTCACCAGACTCTCCATGTCATACGCCAGGCGCGACAGGGATAAGGCATTCGTATAGGCCTTCTCTTCAGGAAGGACGTCCGGGATGGTCGCCTGAAAAGTTGGCGTGAACGCCGCCGATGCCGACTGCAACAGGAAAATCAGGATGTAGATCTGCCAGATCTGCGTCACGAACGGCAGAGAAATTGCCACCAGCGCCCGCACGAGGTCCATCGCAACAAGGAATGCGCGACGCGGAAGCCTGTTGGCGAACGCACCCACAACCGGGGCAATGCCCACATAGGCAACCATCTTGATTGCCAGCGCGGTTCCCAGGACGCTACCCGCGTTCGCACCAGCCAGATCATAGGCGAGCAGACCCAGCGCGACCGTCGCAAGCCCGGTGCCAATCAGCGCGATCACCTGCGCACCGAACAGGTGCCGATAGGTTCGGTTCCGCAATACGTCCAGCATGCAACCTCCTAAGCTTCAGCGAGTTCGTCGCGACCCACGCCCGCGCCCCGTTTCCGGCGCACCACCATGCCGCATATCGCGGGCAACACGAAGAGCGTGAGCACGGTGGCCGTGATCAATCCACCGATCACGACCGTTGCCAGTGGCTTTTGCACCTCCGCACCCGTCCCCGTTGCGAGGGCCATGGGCACGAAGCCCAGAGATGCCACCAAGGCAGTCATGAGCACCGGTCGCACCCGTTCCATCGCGCCATCGATCACGGCCGCGTCCGGCGCCACCCCGTCTTCCAGCCGTTTGCGGATGGCCGATATCAGGACGAGACCATTGAGAACGGCCACGCCCGAGACAGCAATGAAACCCACTGCTGCGGAGATGGAGAACGGGATGCCGCGCAGCAGTAGTGCGAACACGCCTCCCGCCAGCGCCAGGGGCACAGCCGTCAGAACTGTCGCGGTCAGCATTGCATTGCCGATCGCCATATACAGCGCCGCGGCGATCAGCACGAAGCAGGCGGGCACAATCATGGCGAGTCGCTTGGTCGCGGCTTGCAGGTTCTGGAACTGGCCGCCCCATTCGATGTACATGCCGGGAGGCAACTTGACGTCCCGCGCGATCCGCGCAGCAGCATCGTCTACAAAGCTGCCGAGGTCACGCCCGCCCACATTGGCTTCCACGTACACGCGACGCTTGCCGTTGTCGCGGCTCACTTCGTTCAGGCCCTGTGTGAATCGGAACTCGACAAGCTGCCGCAATGGCACGGAAACCCGCGCCTGGTCCGAGGCGGCTGGCAGCATCACGGGCAGCGCGCCAAGCACATCGAGGTTCTCCCGCTGATTGCCTGGCAGGCGGATGACAATATCGTAGCGCCGATCGCCATCGAATATCTGGCCTGCCGGGCGGCCCGCCATCGCTGCCGAGACGGTATCGGCCACTTCCTTCACCGTCAGCCCATACCGCGCGATAGCGGCGCGATCGAATACGATGTCGAAGGTGGGAAACCCGCTGGTCAGCGGTACGCGCACATCCGTTGCTCCGGGTGTCTTGCGCAAGACGGCGGCAATGCGTTGCCCAGTGGCGGTCAGGTCGTCGAGATTCTCGCCATAGATCTTTACGGCGACATCGCTGCGCACGCCACCGATCAGTTCATTGAAGCGCATCTCAATGGGTTGGGTGACGTCGTAATTGTTGCCCACCATCGGTGCCGTCTTCTCCCGGATACGCTCGATCACCTGTTCCTTGGTGGTTACGCCATCCGGCCATTCACTCTTCGGCTTGAGGATGATGTAGTTGTCGGAGGCGTTGGGCGGCATGGGGTCAGCCGCCAGGCTGGCGGTACCCGCCTTGGAGTACACAGTCTTCACCTCAGGGAGCGAGAGCACGGCGCGTTCCAGCGGCAAATCAATCGCCACCGACTGATCGATCGATGTCGATGGAATGCGAACGGAGGACAGGTTAAGGTTCTGTTCGTCAAGCGTTGGCATGAACTCGCGACCGACAAAGGCGAACGCAACTGCAGCCAGTGCCAGCACCAGCAAGCCGGCGCCGACAAACGGAATCGGTCGCGCCACCGCCCGCTCCAGCCACGGGCGGTACCACTGCTTGGTCGCGACGATCACCCGTACTTCCTTTTCGGAAACTTCCTTGCGTAGCAGCACAGCCAGCATCGCAGGCACGAAGGTCAGGGACAGCACGAATGCGGACGCCAGCGCCAGCATGAGCGTCATCACCATCGGCGAGAACATTTTTCCCTCCACGCCCTGGAATGTCAGGCACGGCAGGAATACCAGGAAGATCACGAGTTGCCCATAGATCGTGGGGCGAAGCATTTCCCGTGACGACAGCAACACTTCGTCCAGGCGTTCCCTCAGCGTCAGTAGACGACCTTCCTGATGCTGACGCTGCGCCAATCGCCGCAGGGTATTCTCGACGATGATCACCGCACCATCGATGATCAGGCCGAAGTCCAGCGCACCCAGACTCATCAGGTTGCCGGAGATCCCAAGCTGATTCATGCCGATAGCACTGACCAGCATCGACAATGGGATGACCAGCGCTGCAATGACGGCAGCGCGCCAGTTGCCCAGCAGCAGGAACAGGATTACCACCACCAGCAAGGCGCCTTCCACCAGATTCTTGGCGACTGTCTCGATGGTGGCGGTCACCAGTTGCGATCGGTTAAGCGTAGGAACGATGACTACACCCGGCGGCAGCGTCTTCGAGATTTGTTCCAGCTTGTCGCCAACATCCTGCGCCACGGTACGGCTGTTCGCGCCAACCAGCATCAGCGCGCTGCCTATCACCGTTTCCTGGCCATTGCGGCTGGCCGCACCGGAGCGAAGTTCTCCGCCAATCTTGACGGACGCCACCTGGCCGACCGTGATCGGCACGTTCTGGCGATGGGCGATCACGGCGCGCGAGATCTCGTCCGCCGACTTGATGCGCGCATCGGCACGCACCAGGTACGATTCACCCGAACGGCGCATGAAGTTCGCACCCACCGAAAGATTGGCATCCTCCAGAGCCTGTGCGAGGTCGCCATATGAGATGCCGTAGGCGGCCATTTTTGCAGCATCAGGCTCGACCACGAACTGCTTGACATAGCCACCCAAGGAATCCACGTCGGCCACACCAGCCGTTGTCCTCAACTGAGGGCGAATGATCCAGTCCTGCACGGTTCGCAGGTATGCAAGCTTCGACACACGGTCATCAAGCCGTTCCCCGCGCTCGGTCAAGAAACTTCCATCGCGTTGCCAGCCCGGCGCCCCGTCCTTGAGCGGTGCGCCCTTGCCATCAGGGTATTGATACTCCACGCTGTAGTGGAATACCTCGCCCAGACCAGTGGAAACCGGACCCATCTGCGGCTCGGCGCCTGCGGGCAGGCTGGGACGTGCCTGCACGAGTCGCTCCGATACCTGCTGGCGCATGAAGTAGAGGTTGGCGCTCTCCTTGAAGATGACGGTGACCTGGCTGAACCCGTTGCGGGACATCGACCGCGTGTTCTCGACGCCGTTCAACCCTGAAATAGCGGTTTCGATCGGATACGTCACGCGCTTCTCGACCTCCACGGGGCTTAGGGTTGGCACCACCGTGTTGATCTGCACCTGCTTGTTCGTGATATCGGGCGTGACATCGATCGGCAGCAGCTTGAGCTGCCAGGCGCCGATTGCGGCAATCACGACCGTCAGGAACAGAACAAGCCATCGGTAGTGAATCGATCCACTGAGGACATTGCCAATCATTCGTCGTCCCCAGCTGCCTTGTTCATCTCGGCCTTCACCAGAAAGGCATTACGCGTTGCCACCTGCTCCCCGGCGCGCACACCGGAGAGAATCTGCGCCATGCCGCCACTGCGCGTACCGACCAGAACCGGCTGCGCACGGAATCCATTTTCCGTGCGCACGAATAACGCATCGGTGCCATCAATGTTCTGTACGGCATCTTCGGGAACCGACAACTCGCCATTGTTGTTTGCCTTGGCGCGCAAGCGAACCTGGACACCTTCGCCTACCACCAGGCGGTCCGAAGGTTGCTCCGGAATCACGACGACCGTGGCCGCGCGTGCACTGCCCGATACGGTTGGCGTGACAGCCTGGATCTTCGCCGGCAACGGCGATCCGTTGGAAAGCAGAATCGCGGCTTGGCCACCCGGTGAAATACGGCCCAGATCCCCTGCAGTGACGGCGGCCTCGACCTGCACGGCGCCCAGGCCAGCCACACGGAACAGATCGGCCTGCTGCGCGACATACGCGCCCAGCGTCACCGATTGGGCAGTAATCTTGCCGGCGATGGGGCTGACCACCGCGACCGCCCGGCCATCGCTTGTCAGGTGCGCAGCCTCGGCAACCGTTGTGGCGCGCTGCGCCTCGGCCTGCGCGACCTCCAGTGCCGCTTTGGCTGATTCCATTTCCTGGCGCGGTGTCACGCCTTGCTGAAACAGACTGGCTTCACGTTCATACGTCCTGCGGGAGAGATCCGCCCTGGCTTGTGCTACCCTGCGTTCCGAAGCCATCGCTGCAGCCTCCGGACTTTCGACGGTGGCCAGCACATCACCGGCGCGCACACCCTCGCCAAGGCGACGTTGAACCCGCAGCACCGTGCCCGCCGCACGGGACACAATCACAGCCTCGCCTCCCGGTACTGCGGCGACTCAGGCAGGCGCCAGAATCTCCGAACCCACCCCAACACTGGCGACCGGCTCGACGGCGATGTTTGCCGCCGCCAGATACTGGGTCGGAATTCGAACCTCTCGTGGGCCTGCCGGTTTGGCTGCCGCTGCTTCCGATGCGGCTTGCGCGTCGGCTGCCTTCGCGGGAACGGGCCCATTCCCCGGCAACAGCACGCGCGCGACGCCGAATCCCATCAACGCTGCTACCGCAGCAACGCCTGCAACCACCGGCCAGCTTGCAGGCTGACGCTTGTTCTTCATCATTTGGTGTCCTCGAATGCCAGGTGGCCGTCCGCCTGGGCAAGCACCGCCAGTGCGCGCACGCGCGCCAGACGCGCGTCAATGGTGAGTTGCCTGGCCTCCAGCAAGGCACGCCGGACGGCAAGCAATTCCATCAGCGGCGTCTTGCCGGCGTTATAACCGACGCGGCCCATTCGATAGGCCTCTGCCGCCGCCCTTTCACCCTCCTCGGCCGCGGTGATCTGGCGATCCGTTGCGCTGACCTGCGAGATGGCGGATCGGCGCGCCGCTACGGCTTCCAGTCGCATGTTGTCGAGCCTGGCCTGCGCGGCCGCGACGCGCTCCACGGCCGCATTGATGCCGCTGCGGTTTTGATCGAACAGGGGAATCGATGCCGTCACCCCGACAACATATCCGCTGGCGTTCGTCCATCCGTATCGACGCACGCCGGCACTTACGCCCACGTCCGGAATCCAGCGCTTTCTTTCCACGCCAACTTGTGCATCCAGCGCATTGCGCTCGGCCTCTGCCGCAGCGACGGTCGGGGCCTCCTGTCCGGGGAGTGCCGCGGTCGGCACGGTGCCTTGTGTCGTTAGCAGGGAACTGGACACCGCGGTGTACGGTTCGGCAGCTCCCGTCATGGCCGACAGCCGCGCCAGTGCATGCGTGGCGTCATTGTCGGCGGCGGCCTGCGCAGCCTGAGCGGCCGCCACACTTGCCTGCGCTTGCGCGCTGCGCAGCGCTGCTTCCTTTCCGGACTGCACTAGCGCACGCGCAGCAGTGAACTCCTCGTTCGCACGTGCCAGGTTTTCCGTCGCCAGCGCCATCCGGGCGGCCATGGCCTCCGCGGCGGCATAGGCAACCGCTAGTTCTGCCGCGTAAGCAACCCGTGCCAGGCGCTCACGCGCTTGCGCTGCGGCATAGTTGCGGTCCCCCACTTCGATTCGTGCGCCCCGCTTGCCACCAACCTCAAATGGCTGGGTAATCGAGTAGGTGTTCTGGCGCTGGCTCGTGCCGTCGCTTGACGGTGCGCCGAGGTTCTCCAGGACCGTATCGATCCGTGGATTCAGCCAGGCACGTGCTTGATTGGCATCGGCATCTGCGGCGCGGACGGTGGCGGCCTGCGCCATCATCGCCGGGGCACTTGCCATCGATTGCTGCAACAGGACACTATAGGGCGGGGCTTCCGCCGCGACCCCTCGCACCGAAGCCAGGAGCCATAAGACGGCACCGATGTAGTGCACTTTGGCTGGCGTGAACAAGGTTACCTGGGTCATCTGAGAGTCGTAAGCTTTGCTACTTCTATCAATACGCGGCGCGAACGGATACACAAGTCGTCGGCACGTCGAAATCGCTCGTCGGCACATGACAGGGGCGCTGCGAGCGCCCTTTCTTCGTCAGTCGACCTTGAGCCGCCCTTTTGCTGCCAGCTTCTTCCATCCCGCCACCTCGCGAGCGATCCGTTCCTGCAGCAAGGAAGGTGTTCCGCCAGCGGCCGAAACACCATCGCGTTGCAGGTGCTCGTTGGCATCAGGCGCTTTCAGAAAGGCATTGACGGCCGAGTTCACCTTTGCGACCACCTCTTGCGAGAGGCCCTTCGGTCCGATCAGACCATGCCAGTGGGGTACGTCGAAACCGGGTATCCCCGACTCGGCAACCGTCGGAACGTTCGGCAGGGCGTTAAGGCGGGTTGGCGTTGTGACCGCTACAGCAACAAGCTTGCCGGCGCGAATGTGCGGCAAGGCAATTGCAACACTGCTGAAGTAGACGTCGCATGTGCCTGCAAGAGTGTCGGACATTGCAGGCGCGGCGCCCTTGTAGGGGATGTGCGTCATTCTGATGCCTACGCGATCCATGAAGAGTTCCGTCGCAGCGTGAGCAACCCCGCCCGCGCCGGAGGTCGCATAGTTGATCTTGTCCGGGTTGGTCTTGGCCTTCTGAATCAGGTCACCGATCGTCTTGATGTTGGTCTTCGGGTTAGCGACGATGAGCAGCGGGCCATTCGAGATCTGGACGATGGGCGTCATGTCTGCCACAGGATCGAACCCAAGGTTGTAGACCGCAGCGTTCACGCTGTAGCTCGAAGCGATGAGGGTCAGCGTGTAGCCATCGGGCGCTGAGTGCAATCCCTGCTCCGTGCCAAGGTTACCGCCTGCTCCTGGCCTGTTGTCGACCACGAACGGCTGCTTCAACGCGGCGTTGAGCCTGGAGGCGGTAAAGCGCGCGATGGCATCCGAGCCGCCTCCGGCCGCAAACGGCACGACGATTCTCACAGGCCTTGACGGCCAAGCACCTTGCGCAGGCGCAGGGAGGGCAGCCGCTGCAACCGCGGCCGCAGCTCCGCGCAGAACTGCTCGCCGGCTCAGGCAAAACTCGCTCCTATCTACTTGCGTCAACGTCGTCTCCTTTGAAAACAAGCAATGGTCCTTCGGCGACGCATGGGCGTCTATCGCAAAATCTTCAGCGATTCTTGATCGTTGTGCATGTATCAGGCTTTGGGCGGCCGACCGTTACCTTTGTCGCAGCGACAGAGCTGATGAACTGCCGAATCTAAGAGTCGAATTCGAAGCGGCCGACAGCACGTGTGAAACTCTCGGTACATTCCCCGAGATGGAGGCCGACAAGGGGCCGGCCTCCATCAAGGCAGCGGGGACTGACCGAGAGCGAGCTTATCGGTGGAGGGCGTCGTCAATCCGTGGTGGTCGCCCGTGGTAGGGTAGGGTGTTTTGACTTTGGAACCCTGGCGTTCCATATCTCCATGTCAACAGCTTGCACGCTTCCCACCGCCGTCGTTACCCTGGCCGATGCGGCGGCGCTCGATGCGGCGTCGAGTCGCTTTGTGGTGCCCTGCGGCGACGGTGACATCCTTGTGCGTGCCTGGGGCCTGCCTGGGGGGCGGCCTACGGTACTGCTGCACGGCGGCTCGGGTAGTTGGGTCCACTGGGCGCGCAACATCAGCGCGCTCGTCAGTGCCGGCCGGCGCGTCTGGGTGCCCGACCTGCCCGGTTTCGGTGACTCTGCGCGGCCGCCTTTGGGCACCGATGCTGACGCGCTGCCTGAACCTGTCGAGCGGGCACTCGACCAACTGCTGGACGGCGCCGCGTACGATCTGGTCGCCTTTTCGTTCGGCACCATGGTCGCCAGCTTCATCGCCGCGCGTTGGCCTCATCGCGTAAGACGGCTGGTGCTGGTCGGTGCGCCTGCGCTCGGCATCGGGCCGGCGAATCCGCTGGGCCTGCGTGCGTGGATGCATCTGTCTCCCGGGCCCGAGCGTGACGATGTCATGCACGCCAATATGCGCGCGCTGATGCTCGCGCGCGAGGCGACGACAGATGACGACAGCCTTGCCTTCCATCTCTACCGCGCTGACCTGCTGCGCGACCGCATGCCCAAGCGTCGTCTGCACCAGACGGACGTCATCCAGCGTACCCTGCCTGCCGTGCGGTGCCCGCTCTTCGGCATCTGGGGCGAACAGGATGCGCTCTATCGGGGGCGCACGGACCTGATCGCCGGTGCGCTGAGCAAGGCACCGGCATTCAGGTGGCTGCGCATCATCCCCAACGCGGGCCACTGGGTGCAGTTCGAGGAAGCCGCGGCATTCGATAAGGTGTTGGACCAGGCTTTGACCGAAAGCTGAACGGTGGTCACCTGAAGCACCTGTTTCGGACTGGCCCGAACGCCTACCGCGCTGACCGCGCGCGCGACAGGTAAGGGAACCGACTCGCGACGCCGTGCGTCCGCTATCTGTCCGACCGACACGAGAACGGCGCTTCCTCGTTAAGCACCATCAGGTGCATTCTGCGCCAGGTGATCGCGTTTCGCGATCGCCCGCCACGACATGATCTGACCGGGGTGCTAGGCCCCGGCGGGACGCCGGGCAAGACAGGTTTCGCAACGCCTGCGTGCCGGCGCCGATGCAGCCAACGGTACAGCGCTGACGACTCGGGGGCCGACCTTGACCGCACTCATTGACCGACATGCTTCCGGGTCTTGCTGAAGATGCGCCATCCCTTGACGCGGCTGATATGCCTGCTGGCCGACTTAGTAAGGCGAACGACTGCTCTACAACTGGGAGCTTCCGCTGATGATGCGTAGGCCCCAGTGGCCGAAATGGGTCGGGAACGGAAGTCCACGGTTCCGGCGGGCCTTGGCGACCGACGAACTTCCGCGTTCGGCCAGGAACGGTCACTGCGAACGTACCCCCCAAAACGGGCATTCAGTTCTCGGGTACTATCGACGTGCCCGATTGCAGGGCTCCCGTTCCCCCGCCGGAAGCCGTTACAGAGGCAGTTCCGCATCCGGTGGTCTTGCAGCTTGCTTGGACTACGACACGCCGGAGGGGGTACGCAAGGTGAAAGTACGGGCTGCAAATGCTGGCTACATGCTAAGACGCTAGAATGTCGACTGCTCACCGGACCACAGTCTACGGGTCCACAATTCGCGCTCTGGCTTGCTGATCCGCTAGCGTTGTATGGCGCCGACAGCGCCCCACTCGCGCCTGGTTACGTAAACCCGAAGGCGGACGGGAAGCAGCGGACAGTGAAGGCAATGTAAGCAGTAATCGCGGATAATTGCACGATCATCCTCGCCTTCATAACTGCCGGCAAAAATACGCATCCCATCGAACAAATAGAACGGGGGTCACATGAAGTATGTTTTTCGCAGAAACAGCTCAGTGGGGGCCATGGACGCCGAGTCCGACGAGCAGTTCTTGCGCGACTGCTTTCTCGACACGGGAGACTTGGAGTCTTTGATTGACTCCGACAACCCCAAACGTATTGTCGTTGGCCGTGTTGGCGCAGGGAAAAGCGCTCTACTTGCGCGGCTCCTGGAGACCCAGTCGAATGCCTTCGAGCTTCGCGCGGAGACACTATCGCTGAGCTATGTGGCGAACTCCGACATCATCCAGTTCTTCGAGTCCGCCGGCGTCAAGCTTGACCTCTTCTACCAGTTACTGTGGAAGCATGTTTTCGTGGTGGAACTACTTCGGCGGCGTTACAAGATTACCGAGCATGAACCCTGGGGCTTTTTGGATAATTTCCGGGATCTCTTCCAGAAAGACCAGGCAAAGAAACGCGCCGTGGAGTATCTCCGCCAGTGGAACGACCAATTCTGGCAGGACACGGAGACACGCGTCAAAGAGTTCACCACCAAACTCGAGCGCAAGCTTGCCGGTACGCTGGATGCAAAGGTTCATGGCTTCTCACTAAATGCTTCAGCGGCGAAAAACCTTACTGACGAGGTAAAGGCAGAAGTCATCCATAAGGCCCAGTCCGTCGTCAACGAGAATCAGGTTCGGGAGCTTGGAGAGATCATTACGCTCTTGGCGGATGAGATCTTCACCGACCCCAAAAATAGGTTTTACATCGTCATCGACAGGCTAGACGAGTCTTGGGTTGACGATCGCATCCGATACAAGCTGATTCGAGCTCTCGTTGAGACAATCAGGGCATTCCAGCGCGTCAGGTCAGTCAAGGTCGTTATAGCGGTTCGGGAAGACCTGCTGCGGACGGTCTTCGAGTCAACTCGCGAGGCAGGCTTCCAGGAAGAAAAATTCGAAAGCCTTATCCTCCGCCTGAGGTGGAGCAAAGCCCAGCTTAGGCAGCTCCTGGACCTTCGTATCGAGAAGCTCATCAGAGAACAGTTCACGCAGAGGAAGGTCACATTCGACGACGTTTTCCGGGGCGCAGTTCGAAACGAATCCGCCATCGACTACCTTCTCAGCAGAACTTTATTCAGACCACGCGACGCCATCTCGTTCGTCAACTGCTGCATTGAGCTTTGCGAGGGAAAGGAGGCGGTCCCACCTTCCGTCGTTCAAGACGCAGAGCGCAAGTACTCTATGGGGCGATTGCGATCTCTCCGTGACGAGTGGAGTGGCCACTATTCTTCGCTCAACGCATGCGCTGAACTCATCCGGGGGAGACAATCCCATTTCAAGTACTCCGAAATCACCGAACAAGACTTGGCTGATTGCGTCCAGGAGCATTGGACTGAAATCGAGGAGACTGACCCTTTAAGGATTGCAGCAAACGACTACATGCAGAGCACGCGCTCTGCCAACTCTTGCATTATTCAGATTTTGAAGGTCCTCTACACGACATCGATAATCGGCATCAAACCAGAGGCCACGGAACGGGTGAGCTGGTCGCATCTCGATGACCGCGGAATCTCCGACGGCCAGTACAAGAAGAGCTCGGCAATCAATGTGCATCCAATGCTTTGGCGCGCCTTGGATATCGTTCAGCCTGTTCGGATAGATAGTCGCCGGCGCGACGACCGGCAGAAGGCTGCCAGCAAGGAACTCAAAACGAAGGTAGCCTAATTAAGTGACACCTCGACCGCAACTCGCGGTTCTAAGTGCCATTCGGTTCGTCCATGATGGATGAACACCGTGCGAACTGCCGGACAATCAGGGGGCCTCAAATGTGGTCCCCATCCATTCGGTGCTTAGGCAGCTTCTTCAATCAGGAACCTGTTCGGATTCCTTCCCAGCCACGCCGGTGCGCGACCGCGGCCCGACCAGGTCGCACCTGTCTTCGGGTCACGATACTTCGGAGGCAGCGGTTCCTTTGCTACCTTGGCGGCTCCGCTACCGGCGGGTCGACCCCGACGGCGCTTGCCTTGAATGTCTTCGCCGGACAGACCGTACTGCTCCATAAGCGTCCGGATGTGATCGATGACCCCTGCCACTTCTGTTGCGCGAACTTCTGCGAGTTGAGCTTCCAGAGCTTCCTTCTGCACCAGCAGTTGCTTGTAGGTTGCCATGCAAAATCCTCAATGGAGCGGTTAGAGAAGTCTAAAATTTTACCGAATCTCGTCCAGTATAGAAGTTCCTAAGCCGGCCCATGCCATTTCAACGCGCTACGCGCTAGCGATTGAGTACTGCGTATTCCGCCGAACCTGGACACCCGCTCCGCCGCAAACTGGGCACCTGTTCCAACGCAAACTGGACACGCGTTCCAGGCCAAACTGGACACT
>NZ_JWMB01000041.1:0-91851 GCF_000812445.1 Cupriavidus sp. SHE
GGCGGCGGGCCCCCGCCATCATCCGCGCAAGTGGCGGGCGTCGCAAGTCGGCGGGCGTTGCAAGTCGCGCCGGCCAGCGGCCATTGGCGCCGCCTTTCCGTTCATCCACGAGACGTCCGATGCCTTCCGGCGGGAGCCGGTGGTAACCTCGCAGCATTCCGCGTCCCCGACCATCCGAACCCCCATTCAACCGTGCGCCCCGCAGACCCCGAACTCTGGCGAACCGCCTCCGAGCAGCGCGCCTACAACGATGCGCGCCGTCGCGTGCGCGCGCTGCGCTTCTTCTACATGCACGCACTGGTCTACGTGACGGTCAATGCGATGCTGATCACCATCAACCTGGTGACGTCGCCGCACCGGCCGTGGTCAGGCGGGCCGCTGATGGGCTGGGGGATCGCGCTGGCCATACACGGCATGATGACGTGGAGCCGCGTGGGTCTGCTCGGCCGTAGCTGGGAAGAACGAAAGATCGCCGAGTTCATGGCGCGCGAGCAGGTGCGGACGATCTCCACGGAAAAGCAGCTCGTGGAAGCGCAGATGCGCCTGCTGCAGGCCCAGATCGAGCCGCACTTCCTGTTCAATACACTGGCCAACGTGGTCAGCCTGATCGAGCCGGCGCCGCAGAAAGCCACGCTGATGCTCGAGCATTTCATTGCCTACCTGCGCGCGTCACTGGCGGCCAGCCGCGCCACGCAAGGCACGGTGGCGCAGGAGGCCAAGCTGCTGCGCGATTACCTGGCGTTGCTGAAGATCCGCATGGGCGACCGGCTGCAGTACACGATCGAGGTCGATCCCTCGCTCGACACCGCGCCGCTGGCGCCGATGCTGCTGCAGCCTGTGGTGGAGAACGCCATCAAGCATGGGCTGGAACCGAAGATCGAGGGTGGCCATCTACGGATTACGCTGGAGTCGCGCGGGCCGCGCATGTTGGCGACGATCGAGGATGACGGCATGGGCTTTCATCCCAAGGCCGGGTCCGGCGTGGGCCTGTCGAACCTGCGCGAGCGGCTGGCCGTGCTGTATGACGGCGACGCCCACGTGCGTATCGAGGAGCGGTCACCTGGGACCGCCGTACTGATCGAGATCCCGCTGCCCCGCGCATTCCGAACCGGAGACACCGCATGATGTCCACCGCCCCTACGGCGTTGATCGCAGACGACGAGGAACACCTGCGCGCCCACCTGCGCGGCAAGCTGGCCCGGCTGTGGCCGGAGCTGCAGATCGTGGGAGAGGCCGCGAACGGCGTGGAGGCGGCGGCGTCGATCGCGCGTCTGGCGCCCGATGTCGCCTTTCTCGATATCAAGATGCCGGGCATGTCCGGGCTGGAGGTGGCGCAGGGCATCGAAACCGATACGCGGCTGGTGTTCGTCACCGCATACGACGAGTTCGCGCTCGATGCTTTCGATCGCGCGGCGGTCGACTATCTGGTCAAGCCGGTGACGGACGAGCGCCTGGCCCGCACGGTGGAGCGGCTGCGCAAGGCCTTCCAGGATGCGGCGCCGATGCCGGAACTGGCGCAGCTGCTGAGCCAGCTCACGCGCGGCCAGCCACGCGCCGAGGGTGGCGGCCTGCTGCGCTGGGTGCGTGCCAGCCGTGGCAACACCACGAGCCATGTGCCGATCCAGGAGGTGATGTACTTCCACAGCGACGACAAGTACGTGGTGGTGCATACGCGCGACGGCGAGCACTTGATCCGCACACCGTTGGCGGAACTGGCCGAGGGCCTGGACCCCGACGTGTTCTGGCAGGTCCACCGCTCGACCATCGTCAATATGGAATGCGTCGCCGGCACGCGCCGCGACGAGAGCGGCCGGCTGTTCGTGCGGATACGCGACAGCGATACCGAACTGCCGGTATCGCGTGCGTATGTGCACCGCTTCAGGCAGATGTAGCGCCTGCCTGGAAGCCTGGGCTCAGTGGCGATCCATGAACTCCTGAATCTTGCGCGCTTCCCAGTCGCGGCCCCAGCGCGACAGGCGCATCCAGACCAGCCCGCCGTGGATCGCCAGCGCCAGCCCCCATCCGAGCGTAGTGCTCAGCGGCCACGGCCAGCCCGTGGTCTGGTAGTGCGACCACGACGGCGAGCCGAAGTAGTAGAAGCGGAACCACAGCCAGCCATTGACCAGCACATAGACCAGCAGGTGGATATACCAGCCGCGCAGCGCCCGCACCATGCGGCGGGCGCGCCAATAGGCCCAGGCATTGTCGTCGGCGGGAGGGAAGGGCGGGCGCATGGATTCCTGACGCATGAGTGACCTCGCTATGTGGATTGTGCGGGTTGTGTTGGTGCGTCATGTATAGGCCACTGCACGTGCCAGTGCCATGGGCATGGGCCGAATCGACGGAATCTGGGGGCGAATGACAGGGAATCGGCGCGAACGGGGGGCCTCCGTCAGTCCCGATCCTGATCCCTCCCTCTTACCCCAGCACCGCCTTCAACCCGCTCAGCCGCTCCAGCGTTGCTTTCAGTTCCGCCGTCAACGTGGCAACCAGTTCCGCCGCAGGCATCGCCCTGGCCAGGGGCACTGCCTGGCCGGCCCACTGCGCGGCATAGTCGCTGTTGCCACTGGCCTTGGCCGCGGCGTGCAGCGCCTTGCCGGCGTCGTAGGTCATGGGATAGCCGGGGGTGGCCGGCGCGCCGGCTGCGGCGCCCAGCGCGGTAAGCCGGTTCGCGAAGCCGCGGGCGGTGCGGCCCGAGATGGCCTGCGTGAAGGTGGTCGGGCGCGGCTGTTCGGCGGTAAGTGCGGCAGCCAATGCGGCGCGATAAGCGGCATCGGCGGACGATTCCTGGGTGCCGACGAATGCCGTGCCAAGTTGCGCGGCCTGCGCGCCCAGCGCCAGTACCGCCGCGATGCCCGCGCCGTCCATGATGCCGCCCGCCGCAATGATGGGCAGGCTGGTGCGCTCGACCAGCACGCGCACCAGTGCCAGTGTCCCGAGTCCCTCGTCGTCGCCGTATGCATCGAATACGCCGCGATGGCCGCCGGCTTCGATACCTTGCGCCACGATCGCATCGATGCCCGCCGCTTCGATCAGTCGCGCCTCCCGCAACGATGTGGCGCTGGCCAGCAGCACGATGCCCGCCGCGCGCAGCGCGTCGATCTTCTCCTGCGCGGGAAGCCCGAAGTGGAAGCTCACCACGGCGGGCTTTTCCTCGAGCAGCATCTGGAACATGGCCTCGTCGGTCAGGAATGTCTTGTAGATCTCGTTCAGGCTGGCAGGCGCGGCGGCGCCGAACTTCTTGAATTCCGGCGCGAGGTATTCGAGCCAGGCGCGCTCGCGCGTCGCATCGGCCGCGTCGGGGACATGGCAGAACAGGTTGATGTTGAACGGCTTGCTGGTCAGCGCGCGGGTTTCGCGGATCGCCTTGCGCGCGCCGTCCACGTTCATCGCGCCGACACCCAGCGAGCCCAGGCCGCCCGCTTCGGAAACGGCGGCCGCCATGGCCGGTGTGCTGACGCCGGCCATGGGCGCCTGAATGATCGGTGTGGAGAGGTTGAGCCGCGCGAGCAGGTTCTGGCGCGGGCTGCGGGAGGTGGTGTTCATGGCGGATTCCCCGGTTGGCGTGTCGAGCTTACGAATGGGTCTGGTGGGTCTGGCCGGTTTGGCCAGTCGAGCGGATCTCGCAGATGCCGGCGGCGATCAGCAGGGCGGCGGAGGCGATCTCCATCGCGCCGTTGAAGCTGCCGCCGTGAGACATCAGGGCCGAGGCCATCAGCGGCCCCGCGATCTGGCCCACGCCGTAGGCGGCGGTCATGGCCGCCACCAGATTGAAGCGGACCAGATGCGCCGCGTGTCGGGCGGCGGGTACGGCGATGGTCACGGTGCCGACGAACGTGCCGCCAACCAGCACCGCGCTCGCCAGATAGGCGGCCGCAGAGTGATTGATGGCCGGCAGCGCCACACCTACCGCCTGGACCACGAGATTCCATTGCATGGCGCGCCGCGTGCCCAGCCGTTCGTGCACCGAATGCCACAGGAAGCAGGAGGGCACCGCTGCCAGCCCGAACATGGCCCAGATATGAAGTGGATTGACGTCGTGGAGCGCGCCGTGGATCAGCAGCGGCAGATAGGTTGCGGTGATGATGTAGCCAAGACCTGCCAGGCCATAGCTGGCGACCAGCGGCCACGCGCCCAGCGCGTGCAGGGGCCGATGCTGGTGCGCCGCCGAAGCCGTGGCGGCCTGCGCCGACGGCCGGCGGATCGGCCGCCATGCCAGCACCGACAGCGCCAGCGCGCCCACTGTCAGCACCAGCCACAGCACGCTGCTACCCGGTGTCGACAGATTGCCGAGCGCGATCAGCTCGGCCGAAACCGCGATGCCGGTGCCCACGCCAGCAAAGAGTAGCGGGGCGCCATTGTGACGGCCCACGACGTGCAGTAGCCAGACCGAGGCACAGACAAGGCCCACGGCGCTGGCCACGCCCGCGAGGAAGCGCAGCGCCACGAAAACCGCAGGCGGAATGGGCGCGGCGAGCACGAGGATGCACAGGACGGTGGCAACGAGCGCGGCGCGCGTCCAGTCGCTGGCCGTGTGTGCCGGGATCTTCGTGGCAAGCAGCGCGCCGGCCAGATAGCCCGCGTAGTTGGCGGAGGCCGCGAGCGAGCCGGTGCCAACGGACATGACCCCCTCCTGGACCATCAGCGGATACATGCCGGTGAACGCGAAGCGGCCGAAGCCCATGACCACGGCCAGCGCCAGCGCGGCGGCGACGGGTTCTTGCCACGATGCCGGCGTGGCGTGGCTACTGCCGCGCGCAAGCGAAGACGGGTGCGGGGAATGCAGGCAATCAGACATGACGCAACTCCCGCTGGAATGCTTCGAAGGCCGACGTGGTGAATCCGGCGCGCTTGACCAGGAACGTGTGGGCGGGCCTGACCGGTACGGTCTGGAATTCGGCATGGTCGGGATGCAATGCCAGCAACGCGCGAGGCACGATCCCCACCGCCGACCCGGCGGCCACGGACGCGAGGATCGCGTGGTAGGACGGCATCTCCATGACCGACAGCGAGCGGCGTACCTCGTCGCCGCCTTCCTCCAGCCATTCCTCGGCGCAGCGGCGGTATGTGCAGCCACGCGCGAACGCGGCGAGGTGGCGCAACGTTACGTCCTGCGGACCGCGCACCTTCGGATGCGTGGCCGGCAGCACGAGCACCAGTTCCTCGGTCCGGATGAACGTGCCTTCCAGTCCGGCGCCCATCTCTGCGATATCGAGATCGCGCGCGGCGCCCTTGCCAGGGTGCGCGACCACCGCGCAGTCCAGACGGCGATCCAGCACGGCGTCGACAAGGCTTTGCGTGGTGCCCGTCGTCAGATCGAGTTCGACGTCGGGCCAGGCGGCGTGATAGCGCCCGAGCGGCTTCGGCAGCAGGGTGGCGGCGGAACTCTCCATGGACCCCACGCGAAGCGTGCCACTCGGCGTATCGGCGCGCATCGATTGGCGGGCTTCCTCGGCCAGCGCGAGCATCTGTTCGGCATAGCCAAGCAGCCGCTGGCCTTCAGGCGTCAAGGTCATCTTCTTGCTGTCACGCTGGAACAGCGCGACGCCGAGGCTTTCCTCGAGCTGCTTCACGCGCGTGGTGACGTTGGATTGCACCCTGTCCAGCACGCGCGCTGCGCGGGTGATGCTCTGTTCCCGGGCCACCGCGCGAAAGATCTCCAGTTCGGCCAGTTCCACGTTGGCTTCACATCGCTCACGCGATGTTCTCCATATGAGAATGAAAGTAAGTTAAGTATTGTAAAAAGAGAATTAGATGTCAAGGTCTGCGTCTGATGCCCAGTGGCAAGGAAGCCGGTTCGCGAACGCGCCTCGACCCGCGGAATCGGTCAGGCAGGCGGCACCTTTGGAGCGAGCGCGACAATATCTGAAACCCGGCAACTGCTTGCCGGGAATTTGGCACGCCATATTCGATCAGCCCGTCTTAATAATCGTTTCGACAGCGATACATAATAAAAACCAGACAGATCTCATTAAATTCGCAGTGCATTGAGATTCGTATTCACCTCCATATAGTGAAATAACAGGATGGGGATAAAAAAACTGTTCAATCTGGTCTGTCAGGAGGTGGCGATGAACCCTGCCCGAAGAATATGTGTGGCCATTGCCTTGACGATGGCATTGGGCGCCTGCGGTGGTGGGGGCGGCGACAGCGGGGGTGGTGGCAATAACAATCCGATGCCGGTTGCTGTCTCGGTTCCGCTACAAACGGCGGTGGCAAATGTGGTGAATAACGGGATTTCCGTCAACTTCGCAATCACTGGCACAGTGGCTGGCACTGCTGTGACCGGTAGCGGCACGCTTGTCGACGCTGCCGCGGTCGGGGCAGTGCTCAACGGCGCGGCGGTTCTGAAGACAACGGAAACGCTCAGTGGCACGGTCATGGCAAACAATGTGTCGGCGCCATTTTCCTCAACCCGAACGATATTCAGGAATCCGGCAACGTTCGCCGAAGTGCAGGAAGACCTGGGAGGCCCGGTCGTGGTGTTCCCGAGTTATGTATATCCGGCGACGGTTCAGGCTGGCGATGCCGGGACGCTGGTCACTGGCACCTCATTTTCCGCCGCGGACCAGATGACCAAGACCGGTACCGTGGTCCGATCCTTCAGCGTGGCGGCCGATACCTCCACCACGCTGCTGGTTACCTTCCTGGAGAGTGATTTCGATACTAATGGCATCAAGCTGGCGGACGACCAGACGACGCTACGTGTCGATACTTCCGGTAACGTCACATTCGTGTCGGAAGTTGTGAACGGCTTCTCGGTCAACGGGCAGCAGGGTTCGCTGACGTTCAAATAGAGCAAGGGGAGAAAGAGGCCGTAGCCGGTCAGTCCGGTTTCATGGCCCCCGGTAGGGCCGGCAGGCGCGGCAGCGATCGTGGCCACCGGCTCGCCCGGCGCGAAGTGGTGCTCCCGTCGCCTGCGCGTCACATTTCCGCATGGTTTTGTATCGCTGTGTATCTGGCGCCGGCGCAGATACGTGCGGTCACCGAAACCCCACATTTGCGCTACGGGCGCGATACATCGGTCTCCTTGAATACGTTGCGTGGCCCACGGCGAACCGCAACGAAGCGATCCCGGGGCACGCAGTTACCAACCCGATCCCGCTACTTCAAGGAGCACCATCATGACCTCGACCACCACCAAGCGTTTTGTTTTCGCGATCGCCCTGGCCGCTGCCGCCGCAGGCGCCCAGGCAGCAGGGCTTTCCCATGCCGGCGCGCGCGACCCGTTCACGGACGGTGCCCGTTCCGTGCAAGACGCACGTGACGTGTACAGCGAGGGCGCGCATGGCGTGCAGGACCCGCGCAGCCCGTACACCGACGGCGCCCGCAACGTCGACACTTTCACCGACGGTGCCCGCACGCTGGCAGGTCTGGACCGCACCGGCGTATCCGCCGATCCGGCACGCTCGATCGACCCGTACCTCGACGGTGCCCGCACGCTGGCAGGACTGGACCGCACCGGTGTATCCGCCGACCCGGCACGCTCGGTCGACCCGTACCTCGATGGCGCCCGCACGCTGGCAGGTCTGGACCGCACCGGCGTATCTGCCGACCCGGCGCGCTCGATCGACCCGTACCTCGACGGCGCCAATGCCTGAGCGGCGGAGGCCCCGCAGGCGCATTCCCGGGGCCTTGCCGATGCCGGCCCGCCTGAGCCATCAGCATGGCGAGGGTGGCCGGCAGATTTGCAACGATTCCTGTATAAGACGGCTCCAGATAGAGAGCGATACAAAGCGTCGCCTAAAGTGCTACACAAAGGCGCTGCACAATGCGCGGCATGGGGAAGATTGCCGACTGTACCGAGGGGAACCAGGAATGATCCGGCCTGACCATATTCTGATCGTCGATGACGACCGCGAGATCCGTGAGCTTGTTGCGACCTATCTCGATCGCAACGAAATGCGTGTCACGCTTGCGGCGAACGGGCGAGAAATGCGCACCGCGCTGGAGAAGGGGTCGGTCGACCTCATCGTGCTGGACCTGATGATGCCAGGCGAAGACGGCCTGGCTCTGTGCCGCGACCTGCGCGCCGGGCCGCACAAGACCACCCCCGTACTGATGCTGACGGCCCGCAATGAGGAAGCCGACCGCATCCTCGGGCTGGAAATGGGCGCCGACGACTACCTCGTCAAGCCATTCGCCGCGCGCGAGCTGCTGGCGCGGATCCGTTCCGTGCTGCGGCGCACGCGCATGTTGCCGCCGAACCTGCAGATCACCGAGGCCGCCACGCTGCTGGCATTCGGTGACTGGCGGCTCGATACCACGGCACGCCATCTGCTGGACGAGAACGATGTGCTGGTGGCGCTGAGCGGCGCGGAATACCGGCTGCTGCGGGTCTTTCTCGACAACCCGCAGCGTGTGCTCAGCCGCGACCAGCTATTGAACCTCACACAGGGGCGCGACGCCGAACTGTTCGACCGTTCGATCGACCTGATGGTCAGCCGGTTGCGCCAGCGGCTGCGCGACGATGCCCGCGAGGCGCGTTATATCAAGACCGTGCGCAATGGCGGCTATGTGTTCACGGCGATCGTCGAGGTACGCGAGGAGCGGACGTGACTCACGCGAGCGCGCTGCGCGCATGGCCGCGCTCCCTGTTTGCCCGGCTGATGGTGATCCTGCTGGTCGGATTGGCGTTGGCGCAGGGGCTTTCCTTCGCGCTCGTGCTGAAAGAGCGCGAAGGCGCGGCCGATCGGCTGATGCTCTCGAACCTGGAACAGGATGTGGCGAGTTCCGTGTCGATTCTCGACATGATGCCGGCGGCCGAGCGGCCGCGCTGGCTCGACAAGCTCGAGCGCAAGAACTACAGCTACCAGCTCAACGCGGGCGTCAGCGGTGACGAGCCGCCGCGCGAGGCCCTGTCGAGGCAGGCGGTGGACACCATCACGCATGCGCTGCAAGGCCGCTACACGGTGCATGCGAATGCCGTGTCGGGCGACGCGGAGCACTTCCAGGTGCATATCCACCTGAGTGACGGCAGCCCGCTCACCATCGACATTCACCCGGCGCCCAAGCCACTGGCCATGTGGCTGCCCGCATTGCTCGCGGTGCAGCTTGTATTGCTTGGCGTCTGCGCCTGGCTCGCAGTGCGGGTGGTGACGCACCCGCTGAAGCAACTGGCCAGCGCGGCCGAAAACCTCGGTCCCGATCTCAAGGCCGAGCAGATTCCCGAATCAGGGCCGATGGAAGTGGCACATGCCGCGGCGGCTTTCAACGCCATGCAGCAGCGTATTGCTGGATACCTTGCCGAGCGGGTGCAGATTCTCGCCGCTATTTCGCACGACCTGCAGACCCCGATCACGCGAATGCGACTGCGACTGGACTTGATGGAGCCATCGGACACGCAGGAACGCTTTCTTCAGGATCTGCGCGAGATGGAGCAGCTTGTGCGCGAAGGTGTGACCTATGCGCGCACGTTGCACGGCAGCTCGGAAACGCCGGTGCGCGTGGACGTCGATGCCTTCCTCGACAGCCTTGCATTCGACTATCGCGATGGCGGGCAAGCGATCGAGGTGGAGGGCAAGGTCGGCGCGCCCATCGAGACGCGGCCGCAGGCATTGCGGCGCATCCTGATGAACCTGATCGACAACGCGCTCAAGTTCGGCAACGAGGTGCGTGTCGCTGTCTCGCGCGAGGCAGGCGGCAATCTGGCGATTGCGGTGCAGGACCGGGGTCCGGGCATTCCCGAAGCCGATCTCGAACGGGTCATGCAGCCGTTCTATCGCGTCGAGACATCGCGCAACCGGGGTACCGGCGGCACCGGGCTGGGTTTGGCGATTGCCCAGCAACTGGCGCGTGCCATGGGTGGGCATCTGGTGCTGTCCAATCGCGAGGGCGGTGGCTTGCAGGCGACGCTTACGTTGCCACTTGCATCATCGGCCCCGGCGCAGCCTGCCGCGCGTCACTGACGCGACTGGTGACGGTGCGGCCATTGCCGCGCCGCCTCACCGCTTTCCCGCACTTTCCGCTCTTCCAGCGATACCGCCCCACTGTTTTGTATCTCTCTGTATCGCAATGCCACGCCGATACGTGCGCACACGAAACCGGCCGATCCTGGCTACGGCGCTGATACATCCACCCGCTTAAATGCTCCTGTACGCAGCACGGCACGCATCGCAAACCGTGCAGGCGGCACCTTCGACATCAACCTATATGGCCCGGCAGCAATCCGGGTCAGAACGTTCATCCGATACCAGGAGCCCAGCATGACCAAGATCGAAAAAGTCCTCTACACCGGCAAGACCCACACCACCGGCGGCCGTGACGGCGCCGCGCGCAGCGACGACGGCAGGCTCGATATCCGCCTGACGCCCCCGGGCGCGGCAGGTCACGGCACCAACCCCGAGCAACTGTTCGCGGCCGGCTGGTCGGCCTGCTTCATCGGCGCGCTCGGCAAGGCGGCACAGGCGCGGAAGATTGCACTGCCCGCTGACGTGGCCGTCGATGCGGAAGTCGACCTTGGCATGGCTGGCGATCAATATTTCCTGCAGGCACGGCTCAACGTGAACCTGCCGGGGTTCGACCGGGCCACCGCCCAGGCGCTGGCCGAGGATGCGCATCAGCGTTGCCCGTACTCGAAGGCCACACGCGGCAATATCGATGTCGTGATCAATGTGGTGTGAATGGCGTGGCGGGCCGGGTTAGCCACCCGGCCCGCGCTCCAGAATCTTGTACAGGTGGGAGCGCGAGATCCGCAGTTGCTCGGCGGCGCGCTTCTTGTTGCCGCCGTGGCGCGCAATGGCCTCAAGTACCGCCGCATAGGCGAGTTCGCTCATGCCGGCGGACAACGCGCCGGATGGCGGGGCTGCAGGCAGTGACGATGCGTAGGACACTGGCGGTTCGATCCCCGCACTGCTCTGCGCACTGTTCCCCGCACCTGGCGGCAACGGTGCCTCATCCGGCTGGGCACTGGCGGCCACCGGCACGATTGCTGATTCCCCGCGCGAGAAGTCCGTCACGCGCAGCGTGCGGCCATCGCAGAACACCAGTGCTTCCTCGATGCGTTGCCGCAACTGGCGCACATTGCCGGGCCACGGCTGGCTGGCGATATGCCGGGCCACGTCCTGGTCGATCGCGGGGGCGGGGATGTTGTTGCGCTGGCAGAACGCGTTGACGAAGTGATGCAGCAGCGCGGGAATGTCCTCGCGCCGCTGGCGCAGTGAAGGAATACGCAGCACCACGCCGCTCAGCCGGTAGTAGAGGTCGAGACGGAAACGCCCGGCGTCGATCAGCGCGGGTATATCGCGGTTGGTGGCGGAGATCAGGCGGAAATCCACCCGTTCCGGTCGATGGCTGCCCAGCCGTTCGACCATGTGGTCCTCCAGCACGCGCAGCAGCTTGACCTGCACTTCCATCGGCACGTCTGCCACTTCATCGAGAAACACGGTGCCGCCGGCTGCAATCGCCAGCTTCCCGGCCTGTCCTTTGCGCTGGCTTCCTGTGAAGGCACCCGGCACATGGCCGAACAGTTCCGATTCGATCAGCGTGGCGGGCAGGGCGGCCAGGTTCAGGCTGACCAGCGGCCGTTCGCGCGCGGGCTCGCTGCCTGCGGCGTGAATGGCGCGGGCCACCAGTTCCTTGCCGGTGCCGCTTTCGCCCAGGATCAGCACTGGCACGTCCAGACGTGCCACGGTCTCGATCTCGCGGCGAAGCCGCTGCATCGGCGCGCTTTCCCCGATCAAGCCGTATGGCGATGGGCTTTCACGCAAGCCATCCAGTTCGCGCCGGTAACGCACGACCTGAGAGCGCAGTTCCGACAGCTCTTCGTGCATTCGCGCAATGGCTTCGGGTCCCTTGAACATGACCTGCCCGATGGCGCCAACCACTTCGCCGGCCTCGCGGATAGGGATGCGGTTGACCACGCGTGTCACGCCGTTCATCTGCTGCAGTTGCCCGATTTCGGCCTTGCCACTGGCCGCTACCTGGGGCAGCCGCGAATTGGGGATGACGTTCGCGGCCGGACGCCCAATGCCTTCGCCGGTGTTCAGGCCGAGGAATTTCTCGTGGACCGGGCTGACGTAGCGCACCTGTCCGGCGTGGTCTGCCACGACGATGGCTTCGTACGGGCTGGTCAGGAAGTGATCGAGGATCGCACCGGCGAACGGCACCGAGCCCAGGAAATCGAACAGCGCCGTGCTCGCGTCCGCGCGATGCAGAAGGATCAGTCGATGCTGCTCGTCTTCCTGACACAGGCCGATGTAGCGGTGCTGGCCCGTCTCGACGGGGAAGAGTCGTCGCCCGGTTTCCCGGTCTGCCGACTGCGCCCATGCCTGCTCGGCCGCATCCGCGATGTTGCTATCGGCGCACACGCCCACGGCGGCTATCCGGCCGCCGTCACGGGATAGCACCAGTGCGCCGAGCGCGACGGTTTCAGGGGTCGAGCGCTGTGTATTCTCTGAGGACACTGCCTGTCTCCATGTGTGTCCTCGCTGCGGACACGAATTGTCGTTATGGCGGACATGATAGTGGCGACTGAAAAAATCCTCAATGAAATCATGGTGCTGGCGGGTGTCTTCGGGGTGGCATGGATCGTGCGCTAGTGGAGTCAATGCATACGCCGCCAAAGAGGAAACACGCCGTGACCTGGCAACCAGAGATTGATGAACTTGCCTACCGGAGGCGACTCGCCGCCCGCATGGGCGGTGAGGAAAAGGTGGCGCGCCACAAGGCGGCCGGCAAGCTTTCGGTACGGGAGCGGATTGCCGGTATCGCCGATCCCGGTACGTTCCGGGAGGTTGGCGGACTGAGCGGCAGCGGCCGCTACGACAGTAACGGCCGGCTCGTGGACCTGGTGCCGTCCAACCTGGTGATGGGCCGGGCGAATGTCGGCGGGCGCCCGGTGGTGCTTGTGGGCGATGACTTCACCGTGCGTGGTGGCGCCAATGACGGCGCAGTGGGCGACAAGCTGATTCACGCGGAGAAGATGGCCCATGACCTGCGCCTGCCGATGGTGCGGCTGGTCGACGGCACGGGCGGTGGCGGCTCGGTGCGCAATGTCGAGATCAAGGGCCATACGCTGATCCCCACCATGAAGGTGTGGGAACACGTGGTCGAGAACATGGCCGTGGTGCCCGTGGTGTCGCTTGCACTGGGGTCGGTAGCAGGCATGGGCGCGGCGCGCGTGGCGGCCAGCCATTATTCGGTGATGGTCCGCGAGACGTCGCAGCTCTTTTATGCCGGCCCGCCAGCGGCGGCGCCCAATGAGCAGGGGCTGACGAAGAACGAACTGGGTGGCAGTCACATCCACAGCCGCAATGGCGTGGTCGATGACGAGGTGGCAACCGAGCAGGAGGCGTTCGCGCGGGCGCGTGATTTTCTGTCTTACCTGCCGGCATCGGTGCACGAACTGCCGCCGCGCGTGGCACCGGCAGACGACCCCGCCCGCCGTGATGAATGGCTGCTGGCCGCCATCCCGCGCGATGGCCGGGCGACGTACGAGATCCGTCCGATCCTGGAAGCATTGGTCGACGCCGGCTCCTTCTTCGAGATCGGCAGGCACTGGGGCTGCGCCATCGTTACGGGCCTGGCCCGGCTCGATGGCTGGCCGGTGGCGGTGGTTGCCAGCGATCCGCGCGTGCAGGGTGGCAGTTGGGATAGCGATACCGCCGAGAAATTCACGCGCCTCGTCGATCTGGCCCAGGCGTTCCACCTGCCCGTGGTGAATCTGGTGGATACCCCCGGATTCCAGTCCGGCCTGGACGCTGAGCGAGCCGGCACCACACGGCGCGGTGTACGCGCACTGGCCGCGGTCTATCAGGCCACCGTGCCGTGGTGCTCGATCATCCTGCGCCGCGCCTATGGCGTGGCGGCCGCTGCGCATCAGCATATGGGGCGCTTCAATTTCCGCTATGCCTGGCCATCGGCCAACTGGGGCGAGGTGCCGATCGAAGGCGGGCTGGAAGTTGCCTACAAGTCCGAGATCGAAGGGGCGGACGACCCGGTGCAGAAACGCGCCGAAATCATGTTGCGCGTGCGCAGCCTGACTTCGCCGTTCCGCAGCGCAGAGGCCTTTGTCATCGAAGACATCATCGACCCGCGTGAAACACGCGCGCTGCTGTGCGAATTCGCCAATCTGGCGGCGCCGCTGCGCGAGGCAGGCGTGAGCCGGTTCGGCATCCGGCCCTGATTGCCGTACGTATTGAATTCCCAAGACAGAACCAGAAACGAGGAGACTGAATTGAAGAAGCTGTTGATCGCCAACCGCGGAGAGATCGCATTGCGCGTCCAGCGCGCCGCACGCGACCTGGATATCGGCACCGTCGCGGTGTACTCGCAGGACGACGCGGGCTGCCGGCATCGGATGCTGGCCGACGAAGCGATTGCGCTGGACGGTGCGGGCCCTGCTGCGTACATCGACATCGCGGGAATCATCGCTGCCGCGAAGGCATCGGGCAGCGATGCCGTACACCCGGGCTACGGCTTTCTGAGTGAGCGAGCCGATTTTGCGCAGGCGTGCATCGATGCCGGCATCCGGTTCGTCGGACCGACGGTCGAGCATCTCGCGCTGTTCGGCGACAAGGGCCGCGCGCTGCAATTGGCGGCCGAGTGCGACGTGCCGGTCATGCCCGCCACGCATGGTGGCGCGTCCCTGGAGGAGATCGAACGCTTCTTCGATGCCCAGGGTGACGCCGGCATCGTCATCAAGGCGGTTGGCGGTGGCGGCGGGCGCGGTATGCGCGTGGTGCGCAGGCGCGAGGATCTGGCGGAGGCCTATGCGCGCTGCCGGTCCGAGGCCAGTTCCGCGTTTGGCGTGGATGCGTTGTACGCCGAGCGGCTGGTCAGCCGGGCACGCCATATCGAAGTGCAGATCGCTGGCGATGGTCAGCACGTTATCGCGCTGGGCGAGCGGGACTGCACGCTGCAGCGCCGTTTCCAGAAGCTGGTGGAGATCGCCCCGAGCCCGGTGCTCAAGCCGGAGCTGCGCGCGGAGATTATCAAGGCCGCGCTGCGGCTGGCGCGTCGCGTCAACTACCAGAGCCTGGGCACGTTCGAGTTTCTGGTCGAGGAAAGCGAGTCGGGCGAGCAGAAGCGCTTCGTCTTTATCGAAGCCAATCCCCGGCTGCAGGTGGAGCACACCATCACCGAGCAGGTGACCGGCGTGGATCTCGTGGCCCTGCAGATCGGGCTGGCCTCGGGGCGGACGCTTGCCGAGCTTGGACTCGATCCGGCTTCGCCGCCGCAACCCAGGGGCTATGCGATCCAGGTGCGCGTCAATGCCGAAATGACCGATGCGCAAGGGCTGGCGCGTCCAGCATTTGGCCGTCTGGAGCGCTTCGAGCCGCCCGCCGGTCCTGATGTGCGGGTGGACTCCCACGGCTACGCCGGCTACGAGCCGTCGCCGAACTTCGACACCCTGCTGGCCAAGCTGATCGTGAGCAGCGCCGCTCCCGGGTTCGAAGCTGCCGTGCGCCGGCTGCAGCGCAGCCTCGCGGAATTCCGCATCGTTGGCGTGCCGACCAACCTCAATCTGCTGCGGGCGCTTGCCCAGCGCGAGGACTTCCTGACGCAGGACGTCCACACGCGTCTCTTCGAGTCGATCCTGCCGGCGTTGATGGCGTCGGCGGAAACCATCGCCGAAGCCGAGCGCGCGCAGGACGCGCGTTTCGGCGGCGCATCCCATGCAACGCCCGCCCACGCGAGCCACGCGACCCGCGCGCCGGAGGCCGAAGAGGAATTGGAGGAAGGGCTCGTGGCGATCCGCGCGCCGCTGACCGGCCGCGTGGTCGACATCCCGGTGCAACTGGACGAGATCGTCAAGCCGGGGCAGACGGTGGCCGTGCTCGATGCGATGAAGATGGAGCACGCGATTGTCGCGCCGTGCGCGGGCCGTGTGGTCGATCTGCGCCCGGAGAAGGGTGCGCTGGTGTCCGAAGGCCACATGCTGATCGTGCTCGAACAGGCAGAGGCCGACGGCGTGGCCGTGGATGCCGCGCGGAATGTCGATCCGAATGCGATCCGTGCGGATCTGCAGCGTGTGCTGGACCGGCACGCCTATCTGTATGACGCGGCGCGTCCCGATGCCGTGGCCAAACGCCGTTCACGCGGGCAGCGCACGGCGCGGGAGAACATCGCCGACCTGTGCGATGGCGACTCCTTCGTGGAATATGGCGCGCTCGCGCTGGCCGCGCAGGCATCCCGCCGCAGCAAGGAAGACCTGATCGTCAACACGCCCGCGGATGGCCTGATCACCGGTATCGGCGAGATAAACCGGGAGCTGGTCGCGAAGGAACGGGCGCGCAGCGCGGTGATGGCGTACGACGCCACGGTGCTGGCCGGCACGCAGGGCAAGCGCAATCACATCAAGACCGACCGCATCGTCGAGGTGGCGCTCCGTGACGAACTGCCGCTCGTGCTGTTTGCCGAAGGCGGCGGCGGGCGGCCTGGCGACGTGGATTTCCCGTCCGTCTCCGGCCTGTACCAGCCGTCGTTCGCGGCGTTTGCCGAACTCAGCGGACATGTGCCGGTGGTCGGCATCGTGTCGGGCCGTTGCTTTGCCGGCAATGCCGCGTTCCTGGGCTGCTGCGACGTGATCATCGCCGATCGCTCGGCGAACATCGGCATGGCCGGGCCGGCCATGATCGAGGGCGGTGGCCTTGGCATCTTCCGTCCGGAAGACGTGGGTCCCGCGTCGGTGCAGTTCGCCAATGGCGTGGTCGACGTGCTGGTCGAGAACGAGGCCGAGGCCGTGGTGGTCGCCAAGCACTACCTGTCGATGTTCCAGGGCCGCGTGGCGCACTGGAGCGCGCCTGACGCGCTGGCGTTGCGCCAGGTCGTGCCCGAGAACCGCCTGCGCGTGTACGACACCCGCAAGGCCATCGAAGGCATCGCCGACGTCGGCAGCGTGCTGATGCTGCGCGGCGGGTTCGGCGCGGGCATTCACACCGCGCTGGCCCGTGTGGAGGGGCAGCCGGTCGGCATCATGGCCAACAACCCGTATCACCTTGGTGGCGCGATCGACGCGGATGCCGCGGACAAGGCAACGCGCTTCATGCAACTCTGCGATGCGCATGGCTTGCCGATTATCTCGCTGATCGACACCCCGGGGTTCATGGTCGGACCCGAGATCGAGGCCCAGGCCCAGGTGCGTCACGTGTCGCGGATGTTCCTGGCTGCCGCCAAGCTGCGGGTGGCGCTGCTGGCCGTCACGCTGCGCAAGGGCTACGGTCTCGGCGCGATGGCGATGGCAGGCGGTGGCTTCCGCTCGGCAAACTTCACGATCTCGTGGCCGACCGGCGAATTCGGTCCGATGGGGCTGGAGGGCGCGGTCAGGCTCGGCTTCAAGAAGGAACTTGAAGCGGTGCCCGATGGCCCGGAGCGCAAGGCGCTGTTCGACAAGCTGGTGGCGCAGTCCTACGAGCGTGGCCACGCGATCAACACCGCCGCAGCGGTGGAGATCGATGCCGTGATCGACCCGGCCGAGACGCGCAAATGGATCGCCCAGGGCATTGCCTCGGCCGACGTTCGCAGCCGCAGGGCGCGCCAGTCGTTCGTCGACGCATGGTGAGCGTGGTGATTGTCACTGTGATGAGTGAAACGCGGGCACTGTTCGGCAGGCCCGATCCACGTCCACACGCGAGGGATTCAAGATGAAGGATGCTGCTGCCCCGGCGCCGCTTGCACTGGGTGGGCTGCGCGTACTCGAGGTCGGCACCGGTCCGGCGCTTGCGTACGCGGGCAAGTTGTTCGCCGATTTCGGCGCCGAAGTCATCAAGGTCGAGCGCCCGGAGGGCGATGTCTGGCGGCAGATGCCGCCGCTGGTTTCCAGTGCCGAAGCGCAGCCGGAGAGCGCGCTCTTCGCCTGGCTGAACACCAACAAGCGCAGCGTGACCGCTGACTCGGCGGATGCCGCTGACCGCGCGTGGCTTGCCCGGCTGGCAAGAACCTGCGATGTCGTTCTCGATGCCCGCGCGCTGACCGAAGGCGTGGGCGTGCTGTCCGCACCCGTCTGGGCGGTGGCCGCAGCCGCAGCCGTGGACGGTCAAGCGGGGCACGAGCCAATCGAGGTCGCGCTCACGTGGTTCGGCGAAAGCGGGCCATATAGCGAGTTCGCAGGTTCGGAAGCCGTGTGCCGCTGCCTCGCCGGCGCCGTGCACGGAAGCGGTCCGGTGGACGGGCCGCCGCACATGCCGCATGACGTGCAGACCGCGATCGTGGGCGGGCTGATGGCGTACTCGGCTGCGGTGGCCGCCCTGATCGGCGGGGCGCAAGGTAGCCGTCGCTATGTGCTGAGCCTGCATGAAGCGGTGTTCAGCGTGGTCGAGATGGAAGCCGGCATGGTGCCCGACAAGCGGCACCCGCTGCGCCGTTTGGGCGTCAACCGCTTCTGCGGCACGCATCCGGCCGGTATCTACGAGACCGCATCGGGCTGGATCGGCATCTTCACGCACACGCTGCCGCAGTGGACGGCGTTGTGCGAAGCCATCGGACGGCCCGAACTGGCCCGCGACCCGCGTTTCGCGAACGGGCAGGAGCGCATGAACCGGGCCGACGAGATCGACGCGATCCTGATCCCGGCGTTCCGCACGCGAACCGCGCAGGAGTGGTTCGAGCTGCTCGGGGACATGAAGCATCCCACCGTGCTGGTGCCAACGATGCAGGAACTGCTCGGCCAGGCGGTGCACCGGGAACGTGGCGCATTCGTGCCGGTGCGAATCGGCGGGACGGCGTTCGAAGGTCCCGTGGTGCCACTCCGGCTCGACGCAGCCGGTCCGCTGGCCGGTGGCGACGCGCCGCTGAAGGGTGCGGACGATGCGTTCTATCGTGCGTCGGGTCTCGATCATCGACCGCTGCACCAATTCCAACGCGCCACCACGGCGCAGGGCCCGCTGGAAGGTATCCGTGTCATCGACCTGACGATGGGCTGGGCCGGGCCGCTTGCATCGCGCACGCTGGCCGATTTCGGCGCCGAGGTCATCAAGGTCGAGAGCACGAGCTACCCCGACTGGTGGCGCGGCGCGAACTTTACCGAGGAGTTCTATCGGGAGCGGTTGTACGAGAAGAACTCGAACTTCAACCTGATGAACCGCAACAAGCAGGGCATCACGCTCGACCTGACGCGCGAGGAGGGCAAGCGGCTGTTGCTCGAACTGGTGGAGGGCGCGGACGCCGTCATCGAAAACTACTCGGCGGAGGTGCTGCCGAAGCTCGGGCTTGACTACGAGGCCTTGCGCGCCCGGAACAAGCGGTTGGTCATGGTGTCGATGCCGGCCTTCGGGCTTGGCAACGCGTGGAGCAACACCCGGGCCTATGGCGGCACGCTCGAGCAGGCCAGCGGGCTGCCGCTCTACACCGGGCACCCGGATGGGCCGCCCGCCATGACCTCCTATGCCTACGGCGACCCGATTGGCGGGCTGAACGCGGGCGCGGCGATGCTGCTGGCGCTGTTCGCGCAGCAGACCACGGGCGAGGGGCGGCACGTCAACCTGTCGCAGGTGGAGGCCATGCTGCCGATGGCCGCGCCGTTCATGATCGAGCAGTCGATCTCCGGAGCGGTATCGCCGCGTCAGGGCAATCGTCATCCGATGCTGTTTCCGTATGGGTGCTTCCGTTGCGACGGGGACGATGCGTGGGTCGTCCTGTCCGCCACGGACGCGCACTGGCCCGCCCTTTGCCGCGTCATCGGGCGCGACGATCTCGCCGCTGATGCGCAACTCGCCAGCGTGTCTGGCCGACGCGCGCGCGGGAGTGAGATCGACGCGGCAATCAGCGCCTGGTGCGCGGGCCGCGATCCCGAGGCTGCGATGCAGACGCTGCAGCGGGCCGGTATCCCGGCGGGCGTGGTGCGTTCCATGTCGCAGGTACTTCAGGATGCCCATCTGCACGCACGTGGATTCTGGCGCGACATTGACCGTGCCCATAGCGGGCCGTACCGGGCCACGACCGCCTGGTTCCGCACGGGCAGCGAGCCGCAGGCAATCCGATATGCCGCCCCAACGCTTGGCGAACACACCGAATCGGTACTGGCGCGCGTGCTCGCGCTCGGCCCGGCTCAGATCGCGGAACTGGAGCGTATCGGCGTGACAGGGAAAACCGCGCAGCCCAAGGTATCGAAGGGGCGCGCATGACGCAGGAACTCAGCAGGACCACCAAGAACGACACCAAGAACGACACCGAGAACGACAAGGAGACACACATGAAAGAACGCGAAATCATCGCACGCCGTCGCGCCATCAAGGGCGGAATGAAGCTGGTGGCAGCGGCGCTGGCCGTCATGGCAGGGACGATGGCGGCGCCGGCTGGCGCGCAGACGGCCACACAGACGGCCAACTGGCCCAACAAGCCGATCCGGATCGTCGTGCCGTTCCCGGCAGGGTCCACCACCGATACCGTCGCGCGCGTGCTGTCGGAGCAGCTCAGCAAGTCGCTGGGGCAGCCGGTCATCGTCGAGAACAAGCCGGGCGCGAACGGCCTGATCGGCGTTGCCGAGGTCGCCAAGTCGCCCGCGGACGGCTATACGCTGCTGGTCACGAACTCGAGCAGCATCACCATCAACCCGCAGGTGTACAAGCGGAGCAACTACAAGCCCAAGGATCTGGCGCCGGTCGCGCTGGTAGTGGAGGCGCCGTTCGTGCTGGTGGCGAACCCCGAGTGGGCAAAGAAGAACAGTATCGGTTCGGTTGGCGATCTGGTTCGCTATGCCACGCGCAATCCGGGCAAGCTCAGCTATGGCTCGGCGGGGCCGGGCAACATCGCGCATCTGAGCTTCGCCATGCTGAACAACCGCGAGAAGATCCAGACCACGCACGTGCCGTACAAATCGGCCTCGCAAGCGGAGATGGCTGTGATCAGCGGTGAACTGGAGACTGCCTTCGACGCGTGGAACGGGCTGCCGCAGATCAAGGCTGGCAAGCTGAAGCCGCTTGCAGTGACGTCGCCCAAGCGGATGCCGCAGTTGCCAGACGTGCCGTCGCTGGAGGAAGCCGGTGTCAAGCCGTTCGATGTCAGCTTCTGGCTCGGCATGCTGGCGCCGGCGGGCACGCCGCCGCAGATCGTGCAGAAGCTGTATGAGATCACCAAGGGTGTGGCCAACGATGCCCGCGCAAAGTCGGTCCTGAGCCAGCAGGGTGAAGTCGTGATGATCGACCCGGTGAACTTTGCCAAGCGCATCGAGAAGGAAGATGCCAACTGGGCGGTGGTGATTCAGCGCGAGGGCATCACCCTGGACTGACGTGCCGTTGATGTACTGCTGACGCACTATGGGTGACGGCCAGCCGCGCATGCCAATCGTTCGGCGACGATGGGCATGTCCGGCTGGCTGCGGCGTTTTGGGGACGAAATCGAGCCCGATTTGATATGTGTCGTACCCGTTCGTTTCATCCTCCAAAGCGGTTGATAGCTATCAACACCTGGATGGAACCAAAAGTGCCTAATCCGGCTTGCGGTCCGCGTCTCGCGGTCCGACCCACAAGACGGAGTCCCCATGAAATCCAGCCGAAGCAGAGTCCTGTCGACGTTTTCGACGGCGACGTTCATGACGGTGCTGTTTGCCGCTACCGTATCCAGTGCGCACGCCGCCGAGCCGCAAGCCGAACCTATCCAGCCCATTGCACCCGCCAAGGTTCAGCACCCGGAACGCGTGGCGCTGGGCGAAAAGCTCTGGTTCGATCCTCGCCTTTCGCGCTCTGGCTTTATCTCGTGCAACTCGTGCCACAACCTCAGCATGGGGGGCTCGGATAACCTCAAGACGTCCATCGGCGACAAGTGGAAGCAGGGCGGCATCAATTCGCCGACCGTCCTGAATTCCAGCCTGAATTTCGTGCAGTTCTGGGATGGCCGCGCGAAGGATTTGCCAGAGCAGGCGCGCGGGCCGATCGCCAATCCAATCGAGATGGCCTTCACGCACGAGTTGGCGGTCGACACACTCCGATCCATCCCCGGGTACGTCGATGAATTCCACAAGGTGTTCAAGTCGGACAAGCTGACAATATCCGAAATCACACTGGCCATTGCCGCCTTCGAGGAAACGCTGGTCACGCCGAACGCGCGCTTCGACAAATGGCTGAAGGGTGACAAGAAGGCCATCAACGCGCAGGAGTTGCGCGGCTACCAGTTGTTCAAGGGGTCGGGCTGCGTTGCCTGCCACAACGGCCAGAACATCGGCGGCAACTCGTTCCAGAAGATGGGGCTTGTGGAGCCGTACAAGACCGGGAATCCGTCGGAGGGCCGTGCGGCGGTGACGGGCAAGGATGCTGACCGCTTCAATTTCAAGGTGCCGACCCTGCGCAACGTGGCGCTGACCTACCCGTACTTCCACGACGGCGAGGCGGCCACGCTGAGCCAGGCGGTGGATACGATGGGGCGCCTGCAACTGGCGCGCAAGTTCACGCCGGAAGAGAACGCCGATATCGTGGCGTTCCTGAAAACGCTGACCGGCGATCAGCCGAAGATCGTGCTGCCGATGCTGCCGCCATCGAGCGACAAGACGCCGAAGCCGAAGCCTTTCGAGTAAGGCGCCGCTGACGGCGCCCGCGCGCGCTGGGGTCCCGTCCCGTCCCCGTCCGCTTTCCCCCTTGGGGGCCCCGCGTCAACGTGCTTGCGCCTCGGCGGGTTTGGCCGCTGCGTCGGACCCCTTGCCGAACCGCGCGGCGAGCTGGTCCTGAACCTTGGCCAGCGCCTCGGCCTGAGCCTTGGCGTCCTGAGCGTCCTTGGCCTTCCTGGCTTCGGCAGCCTGCTGTTGTTCCGGCGTTGGCGGCGGGAGCTTGGCGATGGCCGGTGCGGCCAGCAGGCAGCCCAGAGACAGCGCGAGCGCGCGCAGCGAAGCAGGAACGGACGTGGATTCGTGTTTCATGAGTTTCGTCTCCCTGAGATGGTTGGGACGCTATCCAGCAGCTTGCGTGCGCGGGTCAGTGTCTGCCGTACTGCATTGTAGCCATCCCATGGAACATGGCGGGCGATCTCGTCGAGCCGCGCGCCGACGTTGGCGATGGCCCAGTGCGCGGACGACGACAGGTCGGGCTCCTCGTCCCAGGCAATCGGCATGGATACCCCCAGCCCCGGGCGGGTCCAGCGTGACTACCAAAGACCTGCCGCAGCAACTCGCGCCGCTTGGCCACTGCGAGTTTTCAAACGGGTGGCACTTGCAGTCGCGTATGACACCGCCTGCTCGCGCGGTGGAGTAGCATACAAGTCCCATATCGGTGAACGCCGGGGCGAAGACTGCTGACGAACGTGGTCGTCATCCCGGGCGCTAGGAGGAAGGCATGTGGCATTCCTGTCCGACGCGGATTGCGCGTCGGCACGTGGCTTCGTTCACCCTCATGCTGGCGGCTGTGCTGCTGCCGGTTGTGCTGCCCGCGGCAGCCGATGAAGCGTCAGGGCCCCGTGCTTACTTCCCGGCGGCGCAGCCACTCGCTTTGGACGGGGCCAGGCCGCAGGCGTCCGCCGTGGCCGGCACACCAGCGCAGCCCGTGGTGCCGTTGAGTGAGGACGAGCGGCGCTACCTGGCCTCCCTGCCTCGACTGCGCGTGCAGTTGCTGACCCAGTGGGCGCCGTTCAGCTACGAGGGCGAGGATGGGCAGCCCACCGGAATGCTGAGCGCCTACCTGGCCTACCTGAGCAGGACCCTGGGCCTGCGTCTCGATGTGAGTTCCGTCGCCGAACCGGATGAGTCCGGACGGTTGAGGGCGGCCGGGGAGATCGATCTCAATCAGTACGTCGAACCGGCGGAAATGGCGGATCGGCATCTCCCGACCCGTACCCGTCCCGTCGAGTCCTATCCCCTTGTGATCGTCGGACGAACCGATTCCCCGGCCATCGGCGAACTGTCCGAGCTTGCAGGCTCTCGGGTCGCCGTGGCCGCCAAGTCGGTCATGAGCGATCTGGTGCGCGCGGCGGTGCCGTTGGCGTCGATCGTGTCTGCTGTCTCGCCCGAGGCGGCGCTGGAGATGGTGCGGGACAACAAGGCCGATTTCTTCATTGGCAATCTGGCTACGCTGGATCGTGCTATCCAGAGCCGCTATGTGGGCCAACTCAAGGTTGTGGGCGCTACCGAGGCGCGGCAGCTCATCGGATTCGATGTGCGGCCGGGGCTGGAGCCGCTTGTGCCGCTGATCGATCGCGCCATCGAGGCCATGCCGCCAGAAGAGAGGTTGGCAGTCCGCAATCGGTACCTGACCACGAACTATCAGTTCGGTTTGTCGCGCAGCGAAGTCCGGCGGCGTGCCGCACCGTATGTGGCGCTGGTCATCACGGCGCTGGCGCTTTTGGCTCTCGGCTACTGGCGTCAGCGGCGGCAGGTCGCCATCCGCTTGCAGGCCGAGCGCGAACTCCAGCGGGCCCATCGACTGGCCGAGGAGGCGAGCGCAACCAAGTCGATATTCCTGGCGGGGATGAGCCATGAGATGCGGACGCCCCTGTACGGCATGTTGGGCACGCTGGAGCTGCTGACGCTGACCGCGCTGGATGACCGGCAGCGCCAGCACGTCGGGACAATTCAGGCGTCGTCGGCCACATTGCTGTCGATCATCGACGATCTGCTGGACTACACCAAGTTCGAGGCCGGGCAGCTCGATCTGGAGTCCGTGGCGTTCGATCCCGTGGAATTGGTGGAGGGCGTGGCTCGAGCCCACGCGCCACTGGCACTGCGCAAGGGATTGGCACTGACCTGCTATGTGCAGGCCGATCTGCCCTGGCTCATCGGCGATCCGGTCCGTGTCAGGCAGGCCCTCGACAACTTCCTGACCAATGCGTTGAAGTTCACGTCGGAAGGACACGTTGGAATCCGGGCCTTCCGCTCCGCCTCGACGCCCTCGGACGCGACGACGCTGGACCTGGTGCTGGAAGTTCTCGATACCGGTATCGGCATGTCGCCAGACACGCAGGCGCAACTCTTCGAACCATTCGTGCAGGGTGATGCCGCTACGGCCCGGCGCTTTGGCGGGTCGGGCCTTGGCCTGTCGATCTGCAGGAGGCTTGCCCGCAGTATGAGGGGCCGCGTCGCCGTCGAGAGCGAGCTTGGGCGCGGCAGCCGCTTTTCTTTTGCCGTGCCGCTGGAGATTGGGGAGGCACGACAGTCGGTCGAACCGGCATTGCCTAGCGTCGTTGTCCGGGCGCAGGACCCCGTATGGCGCGCGGATGTCATCGCCATGATCCGCCAGTCAGGAGGAAGGGCAATTGCCTGCCAGGGCGACGCCACCGACCCGGGCACTGTGCTGCTGATAGCGGACGAGACGCAGGGCCCCGTGCCGAACGGATACGCCGGAGTGGTCAGGCTCAAGGCAAGTGGGCCGCTGGAAGCCGGGGCGCGGGCCGAGGGCCTGGCCGTCTCCGCCTATCATCAGGCCGGCATCCTGCGCGCGCTGTGTCGGGCGGCAGGCATCCCGCTGACCAGCACGGCGTCCCCGGTTCAACGTTTGACGGAGATGCCGAAGCTGGATCTGCAGGTGCTGGCGGTGGACGACCATCCGGTCAATCGTCGGCTGATGCAGCAGCAACTAGAACAGCTGGGTTGCCGGACGACCCTGGTCAGTAGTGGCGAGGACGCATTGCTTGCTTGCAGTCAGGGCCAATTCGATGCGGTGCTGACCGATGTGCACATGCCAGGGATGGACGGCTACGCGCTTGCGCATGCCTTGCGCGCGGACGGCTTCACCATCCCGATCATCGGCGTCACCGCCAGCGTGGCCACCGGAGAGGCCGAGCGCTGCGTGGCATCGGGGATGAACGGACATCTGACCAAGCCTGTTCTGTTGCAGGCCCTTGCCGATCGCCTCAGGCAGGTGTTGCCGGACCGAAGTGAAGCGCTGGCGACGGCAGCCAGGAGCGCCGCTGAGCGGCCTCAGGGCGACGTCTCGCAAGATGACCGGTTGCTGCTGATACGCACCGTCTGGGAAGACGCGCAGGCTATCAGGCAGGCTGTCGACCAGAAGAATCTCGGGGCCGTGGCCGAGCGCGCGCATCGCGTTCGCGGCGCCGTCGCGCATTTGCATGACTGGGAGGAGGTGGCGGACCTGTGCAGGGAACTCGAAGCCGTGGCGCGCGATGCGTTCGATGCCGCCAAACAGCTCGCCGATGACCTGGACGGCTACCTGCAGGTGTACCTCGAAGCCGAGTCATAGCTCGCCGATGTGCCGCGCAAGACTTGGCCATCGATGCTGATGGCCTGTGGATTTAAGGCTTTCCCTAGGACTCATATCTCGTAGAACTTCTATTATCTCGACATGGCGACCCGGCCATACAAGGACAATGTGATCCACATGTCTCATTCAATCGACCGGGTCCGAAGGGGCATGATGATTCAGGTACTAATTGCCGACGATCACCCGGTAGTCGTCAATGGCATCCGTCGAGAACTAGGTGACGAGGTTGGGTTCGAAGTCGCTGGCACGGCGTATAGCCCCACCGAGTTGCTGCGTCTGCTCGATACCACCCAGTGCGATGTGCTGGTGACCGACTATTCCATGCCGGGGAGCGCGACTGGCGATGGCTTGCCGATGCTGCAGTTGATTCGCAGGCGCCATCCGGCCGTACGCATTGTCGTGATCACGATGCTTGATAATCCCGCCCTGTTGCGGAACATCCAGAAGGCAGGCATCTCGGTGATTCTTAGCAAGTCCGATCACCTTGGCCATCTTGCCCCCGCGATTCGGGCGGCCTTCGTCGGTATCGCCTATCTGGCGCCCGCGGTGCAGGCGTTGCTCGGCGATGCCAGCGATGAAGCCGGCGCGCCAGAGCCGAAGCTCTCGAAACGGGAACTGGAGGTCGTGCGCAAATGCGCGGCTGGTGTGCCCCTGGTCGAGATCGCCAGGCAGGCCAATCGCAGCAGCAAGACCATCAGCGCCCAGAAGAGCATGGCGATGCGGAAGCTGGGCCTGACATCGGATTACGAGCTTTATCAGTACGCCGTCACCCACGGCATGCTTGCGGCCGCCCAGTAATCGGGCCCGGTCGTTGCCGCTGCCACCGCCATTGCTGTAGTCGCAGCCGGCACGCGGGTCCCCGGACCCGCTTCTTCTTGTTCCCTCCCGCAGTTCCGTCGACTCTCCGCAGCGGACATCGCGCCACGCACCATTCCGGTGCGGACGCCTTGACCTGACCCCGCTACCTGCATGCATTGCGCCCAAATTTAATCGTTGCCTTATAGTCCCGGCCGCTCCCGTGAACCAACATGAATGCAGGCAGATACTGAATCGGGGTAGTAGGAAATGAAGAAAGTCAGGCTATGCATCGCAAGTGATCGACCTGCAGTCTGTCAGGCCCTGGCGCGGCGTCTGGAGTCCTTGCCGTGCATTGAACTCGTCGGTATCGACGGGCGTGCCGAGGAGGTGCTCGCGATCACGCAGCGCGGCGGATGCGACGTCGTGCTTCAGGTTCGGGAGCCGGAATCGGGCCTTGATCAATCCGCGCTGTTTCTCCGGCTGGTTGACGCTACGACGGCGCCGCTGGCCGCGCTGGTCGTGCAAGCTGATCTGACGCGCCGGGCCGATGTACTGACGCTGCTCGGCAGCGGTGTGAAGAACATCGTCAGCGCGCTGGATGACGCCGATGCCGTGGCGCAGGCGGTATTGATGGCGCAGATCGGCATCGGTTCGCTTTCCCCGCAGGCGATGGACGTGATGTGGGGTTCATGGCGTGCCGCGCCGCGCGCCTCCGATGAGATTTGCCACAGTCTTTCCCGGCGCGAACTGGAAGTCCTGCGCCTTTACCTGGCCGGCGTGCCGGTCTCGAAGATCGCCCGCGACACTGGCCGCAGCGTCAACACGGTCAGCGCGCAGAAAAAGAGTCTGATGCGCAAGATGAATGTGCAAGACCACGTGCAGCTTGTCGCGATGTCGATCCAGTACGGCCTGGTGTAGCACGAAGTAGCCTGGCGCGGCCCGCAACGCCCTGCCAGGTTGAAGCGAACGCCAGCCCCGACAGTGGGCTGGCCGCCTTGGGTTCCAAAGCCCCGGGACAACGCCCCGCTCGGCACTGCCGCCAAACTCGACGGCGCTTGGCGGTGTTCCAGATCCACGACACGACACACCGCATCGCGTAACCATGCGCCGCGGATGGGGGGAGCGTGTCGGCCTGAGTCCGAATGCCCCCCAAGCAGTAAGGGAAACCATCATGAGGAAGCTGATCAAAGGAGAGAAGCTGGCAGCGTTGCCATTAAGCATCTCTCAGATCCGCAATCTGGTTTATGTCTTTGTCACCGGCCTGCTGTTGCTGATCGGGCTGTCGTGGTTCGCGTTGCTCAAGTACCGCATGGACGAAGCCGTGGACTGGCAGAAGGTCCTGTTCCAGGCACGCGCGGAACAGGTGGAAGCGAATCTGAATGCGGTGCGGAGGATGACGCTGCGCGCGCAGGGCACGCTCGAACGTCTGGTCGAGGTTGGCGTCGGGAGGCCGGTGGCTCAGGCCGGTAGCCGCGACTGGATCGACCGGCTGCAGAAGCGCGGGGAGCGGCCGTACGTAGCGCTGCCTGTTTCGGCCGGACGCGAAGCGATCCCGGCCGATGCGAGCATTGCCCCGCTGGCGAACGTGCTGGCGTTCATGCTGCGCGTAAGCAGTGTCCAGTATCAGGGCCTGCAGAACGTCTGGCTCGTCGACCTCAACGCCGATCGCTTCTACGTCACGCCAAGCAATCTGCAGCAAGCCAGGGAAACATTGCGCAATGACGCAGCGTTCCAGACCTTTGTCGACGAGAGCATCGCGCGGCTGCGCAGCCGGAAGCTGCTGGAACAGTTGCAGGCGGCCCCCGGCCGAGTCGTGATGCTGGAGCCGGGCTACGACTGGGTATCTCGCACGCCCGTCGTCACGGTGGCTACCCTGATCCGTGTGGATGGCGAGCCATGCGCCGTGCTTGCGATGGACTTTCCGCTGAGCGCGATCTTTCCGGAGGAGGATGACTTTGAGGAAGGCTTCTTCGTGCAGACCGCAGAAGGGGCGATCCTCCGGCCGGATTCCATGTCCCGGGATCCGCTGCCGCCGGCAGTGAGCCAGGCGCTCGTGAAGCGAGCCCATGCCGCGACGAACTCGCCGACGTTTGTGGGTAGCGGGCTGCTACCCAGCGTCATGGTGCTGGACGGTCCGGTGGATCGCTCCGGATGGCGAGCCGTGGAGGTGGTGGAGACCGGCATGCTGTGGGAGCGCTTGCGGCGGAACACGCTTTGGCTGTTCGCATTGACTGGGCTGACCTGCACCTTGATGCTGGCATGGGTCCGTCTGGTGGACAGACGCATCATGCGGCCCACGCAAATGCAGTCGTTGCGCCTGCAGGAGAGCGAAGTCCTCGGTCGCACCATCATCGAGTCGACCGGCGTCGGGCTCGTGATTCTCGACAGCACGAATGCCGCGGTGTTGATGGAGAACGATGTCTCCGATCGGATCACGGCTCACGCAAAGCCCGGAGAACTGGCGCGCTTTCACTACGCGGCCGGCAATGCGCTGGCGGATGGCGAGCGCGGCAATACGGATGGCCGGCATGGGAAGTTCAACTTCGAGCTGGCGCATACCGATGAAACGGTGAGCCATCTTACCGTCCGCGTGGTCGAGTCAACGTATCAGGGCAAGCCGGCGAAGCTCTGCGCCATGGACGACGTGACCGCCGCCCGGCAGAGCGAAGCCACGCTGCTCCAGGCCATCCATGATGCGGATGCGGCGAATCGGGCAAAGTCCGCTTTTCTCGCGACGATGAGCCACGAGATTCGCACGCCGTTGAATGGCATGCTTGGCAGCATCGAGCTGCTGGAGGTGAGCGCGCTCGACGCGGTCCAGCGCGACCAGTTGGAGGTCATGCAGCAATCGGCGCAGTCGCTTATCCAGATCATCAACGACGTGCTCGACTTCAGCAAGATCGAGGCCGGGCAGATGGCATTGCAGGCGCGCCCCTGCCAGATCGATGGCCTTGTCGAGGACGTTTGCCGGCGGTTTGCCCCGGATGCGGAGCGCAGGTCGTTGCAGCTACTGTGCGTGATCGATCCCGCGTTGCACGGCCCGATCCTGCTCGATCCACTCAAGACGGAGCAGGTGCTGGGCAATCTCGTCAGCAACGCGATCAAGTTCACGGAGCAGGGAAAGGTTGTGGTCGAGGCTACCACCATGACGGAAGGTGGCAGGGACTGGCTCAAGCTGCGCGTGATCGACACCGGCATCGGTATCGCCATCGAGGATCAGCAGCGCCTGTTCGCGCCGTTTGTGCAGGCCGAGCAGTCGGACTCCCGCCGTTTTGGCGGCACGGGGCTGGGGCTCTCCATCTGCAACCGGCTCGTCGAGCTCATGAACGGTTCCATTCGCCTGGTGAGTGAGCCGGGGCTCGGCAGCTGTTTCGATGTGCGCATTCCGATGGAGCCGGTGACGGTCGCGCAGCCGGCCGACGTTGTGCAGACCGGTCTCTTGAACGATTTGTACATCGCGAGCGGCCTGAGTGGTCTGACCGTTGGGCTGTGCAGTCCCTCACGCGAGACCTACCACGGGATCGAGCACCTGTTGCAGCACTATGGCGCGGTGGTGGTCAGGTTCGATTCCTCGCAGCCGCCCGCCACGCCCGTGGACGTGGTGGTCTGCGAGCACGTGGATATCGATGCCTGTCCCGATGCCGACGTCGTGATCGAGAGCAACGCGTCCCTGTTGCCAGACACGAGTCAGACGCCGATCCGCGCCTCGCGGTACGCGTGGCGCGGCCTGGTTCAGGCGATTCTGACCGCCGCGGGGCTTGAACTCCCGAGGCCCGTGCAGCGGCGTGCCGACTCTGCCCTGGGGCAGCTCGCGCTCAAGTCGCTGCGCATCCTGCTGGTGGAGGATCATCGCGTCAACCAGGTTGTCATGCGCCGGCTGCTCGAATGGCTCGGGCAGCGGGTCGATGTTGCCGGCAATGGACGGGAAGCGCTGGCGCTGACCGCGAGCCAGTCCTACGACCTGATCCTCACCGACCTCCAGATGCCATCGATGGATGGATACGAACTTGCGCGGACGATGCGCGAACGTGGGATCACCGTTCCCATCGTTGCCGTGACCGCTAGCGTTGGTCCCGATCTGCAGAGTGCGTGCCAGAAGGCCGGCATCAACCGCAGCCTGACCAAGCCGGTACGGCTTGCGGCGCTTCGGGAACTGATCGAGTCCATGGATGCTTCACCACCCTTGCCGGATACGGAACCGTCGCTTATCCCGAAGGAAGCCATGCTGTCCTTGAGCGAGTACCTCGGCGAAGATCTGGCGGAACTGTCGGAGGCGGCGGCCGCAGGCGATGTCGTCCGCCTGATGCGCAAGCTTCATGCCCTGGCTGGCGCGCTCGCCACGCTTGGTCATGCGTCGGAGTCCCAGGCATGTCGGTGGCTCGAGCGAACCATCGAGGAGTCCGGTCTTGCGGGCATGGAGGAGCAATGGATCGCCCTGCGCACGGCGCTGGAAACGCTGATCGCGCAGTACGCGGGCGTGGAATTCGGGTAGCCCTTATCCGATCGCTAGATTCCAATCGTTACATATGGCATCCAAATTTAAGGGATTCCCAATGGAATTTAGGAATTATCTTGGTCATTATTGGGAAGGGTGACGGGGATTTTACGAATCGATGAAATTCCTCCGATTCATGCTGACGGTATTCATTCAGGCGAGATGTCTGGGCCGTCGTGGATACATTGGTAATGGAAAACGTTCAAGAGGTAATAGCAGCATGTCATGGATGCAAGTGATGCATGCCAGATCCCGCGAGTCTGGAAAATCCGACGATCCTCAGGCACAGGTTGTCGAGGACAGCATGGAATCCTGGTGGACGCCAGAATTGCTATCGGTGGAAGTGCTTCGCAACGCGATCGATTGTGGCGAATTCGTGGCCTGCTATCAGCCGCAATTCGATCTGGATGGGGGGCATCTGCGCGGGGTAGAAGCGCTCGCACGCTGGGCGCGTCCCGGCTTCGGCATGATTCCGCCTGCGGCATTCCTGGGGGCGTTGCGTGAGCACGATCTGTTGTCCGAACTGACGATCGTGATGATCTGGCACGCAGCCGCGGCGGTGCGCCGTTGGGAAGAGGGCGGGCTAGCGCTTCCGATCTCGATCAATGCGGAGTGGCGCTGCCTGGAAACGGGCAGGCTGCACGTCGCGCTGCGATCCGCCTGCCAGCATTTCGGTATCTCCATGCGTAGCCTGCATATCGAAGTGTCCGAGCAAACGGCGGTCAATGACCTGGCGGTGGCGCGGGACGCCATTCGGGCGCTCAGGGCAGAAGGCGTGCGCATCGCGCTGGACGACTTTGGGACGGGCGCTACTTCGCTGCAGTTGCTGCGCCATATCGAGTGCGACTTGATCAAGCTCGACCAGTCGCTGGTGAAGAACATCGGACGTGACCCGCGTGCCGCATCGCTGCTGGGCAGCGTCATCGGCATGGTGCGCGCAATGGGCCTCAAGGCCATCGCCGAGGGGGTGGAAAACTTCGATGACCTGGAGTGCCTGATCAGACTTGGCTGCCATCAGGCTCAGGGATTTCTGCTGGGAGCGCCGATGCCGGAGGCGAGCTTGGTCCATCAGTTCCTTAAACGCCGGGCACCGGCACGGTGGACGCCGGAAATGTGAGGTTTTCACCGGGTCGCGAATAATTGATTCTCATGATTCGAATCTTTCTTATTTGGCTGGGAAGATTCGGTAAATTCAAGTGGTGGATTATCTGCGGCAGGATTGAATGATATTGCAGCGAAATTTAAGGCTTGCCCTATTTAAGTGCAGTGTCAGCTAAACCAATAATGTAATTGGAGGCCGGCGGAGGATGGGGGATAGAAATGCAGTGCATTCTCCGATCCGCGACAGGATTTTGTTTTCGATGCCTGGCTGGGCCCTCCGGTTATATTTTTGATTCCTGTTTCTTGATAACTCCGATATGAAAACCAAGCTCATTTCCGCCACGATCGTAGCCATCGCCGCCCTGGGTACCCAACTCGCCCATGCCGCGCCGGACGGCACCATCACGTTCACCGGCGCCATCTCCGCCACGACCTGCAAGATTAACGGTGGCACCGCGCCAGTGAACTTCACGGTCACGATGCCGACCGTTTCGACGACCACGCTGAACGCCATGGACGCGACTGCCGGCCGCACGGGCTTCCGCATCGCCCTGACCGGGTGCACGCCGGCCACTGGCAACGTCCACACGTACTTCGAGGGAGGCTCCACCGTCAATCTGGGCACTGGCCGACTGATCAACGCCGGCTCGGCCACGGCAGTTGAAGTCGAACTGCTGAACAAGGACAGCTCGATCATCACCGTGGGCGCCTCGGACGGCGTTGGCGTCGGTCTGCAGAACTCGAAGTCGGTGGCGATCACGGCTGGCGCTGCCAACCTGGACTACTACGCCCAGTATCACTCGACCTCGGCCGCCGGCTCGGGTGTGGGCACCGTCAGCTCGACGGTGACGTACGACATTTCCTACAACTAAGCCGTCTGCCTGGATGGCGCCCCGGCATCCGTCAGGGTGCCATCCGGCTCCAGCACACCGCATTTGCATTTGCTGTCATGAAAACTAGGTCAACGATTCAATCCGCGTTGGCCGCCGGGATGCTTGTATTGGGCCTTACGGGTTCTGCAGCGCACGCTTCGGTGGTCCTGGGCGGTACGCGCGTCATACTCGACGGGAAAGACAAGGAAGCCACGATCCGGGCATCCAATGAAGGCAAGACGCCGGCATTGATCCAGACGTGGGTGGACAAGGGCAATCCCAAGGCTTCGCCGACATCCATCGAAGTGCCATTCACGGTGATGCCTCCGGTGGCGCGTATCGACCCGAGCAAGGGGCAGACACTGCGCGTGCTTTACACCGGCGAGCCACTGCCAACGGACAAGGAGTCCGTGTTCTGGCTGAACATGCTGGAGATCCCCCCGAAAGCCACGGGTGACCTTGCGGACGCCAATCGTCTGCAACTGGCGTTCCGCACCCGCGTCAAGCTCTTCTACCGGCCCGCCGGCCTGGTGGGTACCGCGTCGGAAGCACCGGCGCGCGTGACCTGGCGCATCAAGCCCGCGGGCAAGGCACTGGCCATCGAAGCGACCAATCCGACGGCTTATCACGTCTCGTACGCCGGCATCGATGTGTCCGCGGGAGGCAAGACGATTCGCAATCAGGAGGGCGGCATGGTCGGCCCCGGCGAAACGAAGACATTTCCTCTCGATGGCGAAGTGGGCGTGGGTGCCGATGGCACCGTGCACTATCGCGCGATCGATGACTGGGGCGGCCCATTAGAGGGCGATGCTCCGGTAGTCCCGGCCAGCTGATCCACCAGCGCCGGCGCTGACAGCCGGCGTCCGGGGTTTCCTTTCAAGACAGTCCACCGATGCGGGCCTTGTGCTCCGCAGGGATGGCCGTTTGTCCAAATTCTCCGAGTGGCCATGAAGCCGGTATCAAGAATCCCTCATACGATCCCAAGTCGCCTCTGTCAGGTGAGCGCAGTCGTGTTCTCGATGTTCGCGGGAGCGGTAGCCACGCCCGCCATGGCCACGTCCGTGGACGCGCCGGTGGGCGCAACGATCGCCGCCGTGGAGTTCAACGATAGCTTTCTTTACAACCCTGACGGGAAGCGGCTGGACATCTCCAGATTCAATCAGGGCAACGTCGCGACGCCAGGCAACTACCGTGCCGATCTGTACGTCAATGACATCTGGCTGGGCCGCGCCGAAGTCAACCTTCGCGCGATTGGGGATGACGCACACAACGTGCAGCCTTGCTTCGACCACGACATGCTCGAACGTATGGGTGTCGACCTCGCCAAGCTGTCGCCAGAGGCAAGCGTGCGGCTCCAGGAAGGGTCAGGCTGCGAGCAGATCCCCGAACTGATCCCCGCGGCCACCGCGACGTTCGAGACCGGAGAGCAACGTCTTGACGTGAGCATCCCTCAGCTCTATATCAGGCGTTCGGCGCGCGGTTACGTCGATCCGAAATACTGGGATGACGGGATTCCCGCCGCGCGGCTGCAGTACAACGCCAATGCCTACCATTCGGAGAGCGCGGGTGTCTCATACACGCAAGGCTTCGTGGGGCTCGACGCCGGTTTGAACCTTGGGCCATGGCGGTTCCACCACAACGGTAGCCTGTCGTATAGCGGTGGCGGAGGGCAGTCAGCCGCCACGCACTACCAGTCAGTGCAGACCAACCTGCAGCGGTCGATCAACGAGATCAAGAGCCAGCTCACGCTGGGCGATGCCTTCACCGATGGCCGGATGTTCGACAGTTTTGGCTTTCGTGGTGTCCAGCTGGCGACCGATGACCGCATGTATCCGGACTCGCAACGCGGATACGCGCCGACGATCCATGGCATCGCCAACACCAATGCGCGGGTACAGATTCGCCAGAACGGCAACATCATCTACGAAACCACGGTCGCACCAGGCGCGTTCGAGATCAACGATCTGTATCCAACCGGCTATGGCGGCGATATTGACGTGGTGGTGACGGAAGCGGACGGGTCGCAGCATGTCTCCCGCGTGCCGTTCGCGCCGGTTGCCAATGCGCTGCGCCCGGGCGTGACGCGCTATGGTCTGACGGCCGGGCAGTTCCGCAATACCAGCATCTCAAGCAAGCCCGGCGTGTTCCAGGCCACGATCCAGCGCGGCCTGTCGAACATGTTCACCGTCTACGGTGGCGCGCTGGTGTCCGAGGGCTACTGGTCCGCGCTGGCGGGTCTGGCCATGAGCACGGACTTCGGCGCGATCGGCCTCGATGTCACACAGGCGTCGACACACCTGACCTCGGAGCCGGATCGTAGCGGGCAGAGCATCCGGCTGTCGTACAGCAAGCTGGTTGCCCCGACCAATACCAACCTGACGCTCGCGGCCTATCGCTACTCGACGCGTGGCTATCTGGGCTTTTCGGACGCGGTGATACTGCGCGATCTCGATTCGCGCGGGCTCGGCTTTTCCGCGGTGGGCACGGTCCGTGGCCGGCTGCAGGTGATGGTCAATCAGATACTTTCGGCGGGATACGGCAATTTCTATCTGTCGGGATCGACGCAGGACTACTGGAACCGGGACGGCCGGGACACGCAGTTCCAGGCCGGTTACGCCAACATCTACAGGGGTGTCAGCTACGGGATCTCGGCGGCCAGGCAGCTCAGCCTCAATACCGGAAAATGGGACAACCGCGTGATGCTGACCCTGACGCTACCGCTCGGCAAGACACCGTTCGCGCCGTACTCGTCGACCAGCGTCCAGAAGGACTCGCGGGGTGCGACCAGCTTGCAGGAGACCCTTTCCGGCACGCTCGGCGCCGATCATGCGCTGTCGTACTCGCTCTCCGCGAATCATGCCAGCGGTGGCGACGCGCCCACCAACAACAGCGCCAGCCTGAACGCATCCTACATATCGAGGATGGCGACGCTATCGGGCAACGTGAGCAAGGGCACGAACTACACGCAGGCGGGCGTGGGTATCTCAGGCGGTGTCGTGGCTTACCAGGGCGGCGTCACGTTTGCCCCGCGCTTCGGCGATACCGTCGCGGTCATTGAGGCCAAGGATGCGGTGGGCGCCCAGGTGCTCAACGATACGGGCCTGCGTATCGACCCATGGGGGCACGCGGTGGTCTCTAACCTGACCCCGTTCTCGCGCAACGAGATCAATCTCGATCCGAAGGGGTTGCCACTGAACGTCGAACTGAAGTCGACCATGCAGAACGTTGCCCCGACGGCTGGCGCCGTGGTGAAGGTGCTGTTCGAAACCGATAACCCGGGCCGTGCCGTGGCGCTGCGCATCAAGCTACCAGACGGCAGCCCGTTGCCGTTCGGCGCGGAAGTGCTGGACGACAGTGGCCGGTCCTTCGGCACGGTGGCTCAGGGTGGATTGGCGATCCTGCGTGGCGTGAAGGACGACAGCGGAACGTTGCTGGCCAAGTGGGGCGCGGGTCCGAAGGATTCGTGCTCGCTGTCCTATGTATTGCCCGGCGTCGACGCGGCCCCTGCCGGGTTGGTACAGGCAGGTGTGGAGTGCCGGCCGAATCCGTGATCGTCACGGGGCGGGGGCGTGGTGAATGAGGCGTGGAGCGACGTCAGATCGTCTCCTGCTGCTACGGCAGTGGCGCCGAGGCCATGCCGGGCGTCGGTTCTACAGGCGTGGCCGGCATTGGCATTCGCCTGGGAAATTCTGGCGGACAAGCGATGACGAATGCTGCGGTGAATACTGGGATTGAAAATGATTAGTGAAATTGTAGAGAGCGTCTTCAGAAATCTGCCGACTGGCAGGAGCCGTTCCCATCGGGTGCCAGCGTGTCGGCACAACAGAACCGGCACCATCTACTGCCTTCTTGTAAGGATGCTTGCCGTTCTGGCTTTCGCAATGGGAATGCAAACCTCGGCACACGCCGCGGCCTGCACGAATACAAGCGGCTTACCGAATGCGATCAGCTACCCAGGCACTGTCGCCGTATCGTCCAACTTGCTGCCAGGAGATACCATTCCAGGCACGGTGCGCACATTCTCAATGTCGGGGACCTGTACCATTGGCTGGGGTGGGCCGATGACGATCCAGGTGGGCAGTTCCATCGTTGCGTGCACCCGAGATGGTGGCTCGACGGAAGTGATGCCAGGTGTCTATACGACTGGCGTTAGTGGAGTCGGGATGCGACTACGCAACAGCTCTGGAACCCCCATCGTCAACGGTTCCGGGCAGGCCTGCTTCTCGTCCATTGCGCAGATTGGTGCGGGAGGCAGTTACAACTTCTACGGCACGTTGGAGTTAGTCAGGATCTCGGGCCCGATTTTGAATGGGTCGGTCATGAACAACGCGGCCTGGGCGTTTGGTGTCTATAACACCAACGGTTTGCTCAACGACGACAGCATCGATGCCAGCCAGATTTATCCGGCTGGTGCCATTACGCTGAAAAGCATCGCCTGCACACCCACTTTCCCGGCGGTGGTGCAGCTCCCGACGATCAATCAGGGGGCACTCTCTGCCGGAAGCGCAGGGGCCACGGCATTCGCCATCGGGCTCAGATGCGACACTGGCGCCCAGGTCGGTATTTCGCTCGATGCCGCTGCAGGATTGAGTGTGATTGATGCGAACAACGGCATATTGAGCGTGCAGACCGGCGGTGGGGGGGGCGTGGGCGTGCAGATCGTCGACCAACGCCAGGTTCCTGTGCGCTTGCAGTCGCGCGTCGATATGGGCACGATCAGCGCCAATGTGCAGAACAGCTTTCCCTTTATGGCGCGCTACATTCGGCTCGGGACCGTAACGGCAGGTGCCGTGAGTTCTGCAATGACCTTCACGTTTGACTACCAGTAGGCCCTGACGGGCTTGAGTCTTGTCATGACAGGGCTCCGCCCCTCGGCCTTCCCACGCACACGCCGATGCCTGTTCGAACTTGGCCTCATATCGCCAGTTGGCGTTGGCGGCCGGCGGGTGATCGACCCGCGCGGCACGCCTTGCGCCCAGGGGCAAGCCGGGAGCCGTCGCGTGAGCGCCGTGCCCCCTTGGCATGACGAAGCGTTAGCCCTGGCTCGCCGTGGCGGCGGCCTCGTCGATGAACGCTGCGATCTCCGCAGGCCGGGAGGCCAGCGATGCATGGCTGGCGTCCAGCGTGATGACCTTCCTGGCGTTGAGCCGGGCGGACATCATGGTCTGGTTGGCCGGCGCAATCATTCTGTCTTCGCTGGAGATCTGGTACCACGATGGCTTGGTCTTCCAAGCCGGGACGGCGATGGTGTCGCCGAAGGTGCTGGCAACGGGCGCCTTCTGGGTGACCGCCATGACCAGCGCCTCGTCGGCGGATAGATCCTGGCAGAAGCTCTCATGAAACTTGTCAGCCTTCAGCCACAGATACCCGTCGCTGTCGGGCGCAAGGTTGGGCGCTGCGGCCGGCAGGCATTGCTGTGTGATACCGCCGGGACTTTCTCCGGCATCCGGGGCGAATGCCGCGATATAGACGAGTCCCACCACATTCGGCTGATTGCCCGCCTGTGTGATCACGGCGCCACCGTACGAGTGGCCCACGAGCAGCACGGGGCCCGCCTGCTGCGCAATCATCTTTCGGGTACGTTCGGCATCGTCAGCCAGCGAGGTCAGCGGCATCTCGACGGCGTGAAGGGACGTATGGCCCTTGCGCGCAAGCTCGACGATGACTTTGCCCCAGTGGGCGGCGCCTCCCCAGAACCCATGTACCAGAATGATGGTGGGCTTGTTGCTCATGATGCGACTCCTGTCTGTCTACGGTCTTGCTGGTCACCGAGGTCTTCGACGTGCGCGGCCCTTCGGCGGGGGCGAACCGCGCTCGCATCCGGTCCGCGAATTCGGATCCGGAATGCCGGAACAACTATAGAAGCCGGTTACCGATGCATGCCAGCCATCTGCATGAGCAGGCGGAGCACCAGGGCTGCCACGCCCAGCCCGGCCACGCTGCAGGTCCAGATGAGCAGAAGCCAGCCAGTCCGGCGCGCCCAGTCAGGTAAGTGCGACATGTCGGGTCTCCTAGTGGTAGCCATCGCCGACGCGGACCTTGCCGCGGAACACGTAGTAGGACCACACCGTGTACATCAGGATGAACGGAATCACGAACAGCGCGCCGACCAGCGCGAAGCCCTGGCTTTGCGGCGGCGCGGCGGCGGCCCAGATCGAGACCGATGGCGGCACGATGTTGGGCCACACACTGATGGCCAGGCCGCTGTATCCCAGAAAAACCAGCCCGAGCGTGAAGAGGAACGGTTGCGCATGGGTGTCTCGGCGCAAGGCACGCAGCAGGAGCACGGCGCACAGCAGCACAAGCAGGGGGACCGGCGCGAACCAGAAGAGGTTGGGCAGGCTGAACCAGCGTTCGGCGATGCGTGGCTGGGCAATCGGTGTCCAGATGCTGATGACCGCGATGATCGCGAGCAGCGCCCACACCAGCCGGGACGTCAGGGCTTTCATCCGGTCGTGCAGCGGGCCCTCGGTCTTCAGTATCAGCCACGTGCCACCCAGCAGCGTGTAGGCGACGACCACGCCGACGCCGCAGAACAGCGGGAACGGGGCGAGCCAGCCCATGGAGCTGCCCACGAAGGCGCCGTCCTTGACGGGCAGGCCATCGACGTAGGCCCCCAGCGCCACCCCCTGGAAGAACGCGGCCACCAGTGATCCGCCCATGAACGACAGATCCCATACCGGGCGTTCGCGGTCGTTGGCCTTGAAGCGGAATTCGAACGCCACGCCACGAAAGATCAGCCCCAGCAGCATCAGGACGATCGGCAGGTAGAGCGCGGACAGGACCACGGAATAGGCCAGCGGGAACGCAGCCAGCAGGCCCGCGCCGCCCAGCACCAGCCAGGTCTCGTTGCCGTCCCAGACGGGCGCCACCGTGTTCATCATCACATCGCGGTCATGCCGGGCGGGCACGAACGGAAACAGGATGCCGATGCCGAGATCGAAGCCGTCCATGACGACGTACATCATCACGCCGAAGAAGATGATCAGAATCCAGAGCAGAGAGAGATCGATACCCATGATGTCAGCTCCTTGCTTCCGCGGGGTTCAGGCGCGTGTCGTCGTCGATGGCCGATAGCGGCCGCGCGGGTTTGTGGTCCGTTGGCGGTTTGGCATCGGATTCGAACACGTCGCCCTCGGACGGCTTCGGCCCCTTGCGTACCAGCCGCAACATGTAGGCAATGCCCACGCCGAAGACGAAGAAGTACGTAATGACGAACAGCGCCAGTGAGATCGTCAACTGCGTGACGCTGTGCGGCGTCGCGGCATCGGCCGTCCGCATCAGGCCATACACCACCCAGGGCTGGCGGCCGATCTCCGTGGTGAACCACCCGGCGAGCAGGGCGACCAATCCTGTGGGACCCATCCAGAGCGCCAGGCGCAGGAAGCCGCGATGTTCATACAGCCGCCCGCGCCAGCGTAGCCATTGGCTCCAGAGGCCGAGCAGGATCATCAGCAGGCCCAGGCCAACCATCACGCGGAAGCTCCAGAACAGGATCGCGGCATTGGGTCGGTCTTGCGGCGGGAAGGACTTCAGGCCCTTGATCTGCCCGTCCAGCGTGTGCGTCAGGATCAGGCTGCCCAGGCGAGGGATGCCGACTGCGAAGCGTGTTTCCTCCCGCTCCATATCCGGCCAGCCGAATACCAGCAACGGCAGTGGCTCGTCACCGTGCGATTCCCAATGGCCTTCCAGCGCGGCGATCTTCGCGGGCTGATGTTCGAGCGTGTTCAGGCCGTGCATGTCACCCACCACGGCCTGGATGGGTGCGACGATCAGCAGCATTCCCATCGCCATCGACAGCATCTTGCGGATGGCCGGATTGTCGTTACCGCGCAGTAGATGCCATGCGGCCGATGCAGCGACGAACAGCGCGGTGGCAAGGAAGGCCGCGATGCTCATATGCACCAGGCGATAGGGGAACGACGGATTGAAGATCACGGCGAGCCAGTCGGTCGGCACCACGCGGCCATCGATGATCTCGAATCCCTGCGGGGTCTGCATCCAGCTATTGGACGCCAGAATCCACGTGGCCGAGATCAGCGTGCCCAGTGCCACCATCAGCGTGGCGAAGAAGTGCAGCCCCGGGCCGACCCGCTTCCAGCCGAACAGCATGACGCCGAGGAAGCCCGCTTCAAGGAAGAAGGCCGTCAGTACCTCGTACGCCAGCAGGGGGCCGGTGATGCTGCCCGCGAACTCGGAGAAGAAACTCCAGTTGGTACCGAACTGGTAGGCCATCACCAGTCCGGAGACCACGCCCATGCCGAAGTTCAGCGCGAAGATCTTGGACCAGAAATGGTAGAGGTCGCGATAGACGGTGTTCTTGGTGCGTAGCCAGCACCCTTCCAGCACGGCCAGATAGGACGCCATCCCGATCGTGATGGCCGGAAAAATGATGTGGAACGAGACGGTGAAGGCAAACTGAAACCGCGCCAGATCAAGGGCTTCGAATGCAGACATGGACAAATTCTCCTGGGCTCATCCCGATCCGCGCCTCGCCTGTCTGGCGGCTTGCGACACCGTGAGCCCGTGGCAAATACTCCATACAGTTATAAACTGTATGTGTTTGTGTATGGACTGTATGCGTATACTATGCCTCGGGTTCCGGGTTTGCAATGGACGATTGAAGGAAGTCGACGATGAGTGACACGAAAGGCGAACGCCGTGTGGATTGGCTGCGCCCGCTGACGCCGGGCGCCGGGCCGCGCTACGTGCAGATCGCGGACCTGATCGCGCGGGCGGTGCAGACGGGCGAACTCGCCGTGGGCGACCAGATCCCGTCGCAGCGGTGGCTGGCGACGCAGCTCGGGGTGGATCTCACCACGGTGACGCGTGCCTATACGGAAGCACGCAATCGCGGCCTGATCTCGTCGTTCAGCGGGCGTGGCTCGTTCGTCGCGGGCGTTGGCGAGGCGGGCGATGAGATGCGTATCGACCTGTCGATGAACACCCCACCGCAGCCGGCCAGTGGAAACATGGGGGACGCGCTCAAGTTGGCCATTGACGAAGTGCTGGCACGGCAAGGCATCGAGGCGATGTCCGCCTACCAGGACACGTGGTCCGGCGCCTCGATCGTCCAGGCGGGCAGGGCGTGGCTGCGGCCCGCCGTTGGCGCGATGGCCGGGCAGCAGGAACTGATTGTCTGCGCGGGTACCCAGGCCGCAATCTTCAGCCTGTTGCAGTCGCGCACGCAGCGTGGGGATGCCGTCCTTGCCGAGCCGCTGACCTATCCCGGCTTTCTGCTTACCGCGCAGCAGCTCGGTTTGCGTGTCGTCGCGCTCGAAGTCGACCAGGATGGGGTGTTGCCGGACGCGATCGAACGAAGCCATCGCGAAACCGGCGCGCAGGTGATCTACCTGAATCCGACGCTCCAGAACCCGACTGCGAGCACCATGCCCGAGCACCGGCGCAAGGCCATCGGGGCCATGCTGCGCAAGCTCGGCATGACGCTGATCGAGGACGATCCCTACCGCTACCTGCTCAACGACGCGCCGCCGCCGATCGTCACCTACGAAGGGGGAGAGCGTGCGTACTATCTGACCTCGCTGTCGAAATGCCTCTGGCCGAGCCTGCGCACGTCGTTCGTCCTGTTGCCGCGCCAGCACGATGCCGCAACGCTGCAGGATGCATTGCGCGCCTCCAGCATGGGATGTTCGCTATTGCTGACCGCGGTGGCCGAGCACTGGATGCGCAGTGGCCAGGCCAGGCATCTGATGATCGACATCCAGCGTGAAGTGCGCGCGCGGCAGACGCTGGCGCGCAACCTGTTGCCGAAGGACGTCAACGCACATCCCACCGGTCTGCACTTGTGGATGACGCTGCCGGCCCACTGGAATCGCCAGTTGTTCGCGCTCGCGCTCGAGCAGCAGGGCGTGCTGGTGGCCTGCTCGGATGCGTTCAGCGTGGATGCGAATCCCGTGGATGCGGTGCGTCTGTCGGTCGGCGGCGCGCGTAGCCAGACGGATCTGGCTCACGCGTTGCAGCGGATCGCCACGTTGCTGCGGGAGGATCGCCGTCGCGGCGTGCGGGCCATTGTCTAGTTGTGGTCCAGCAGCGCCGGGCACCCGTCTGGCGCGTTGCTCCGGAGCCGTGATCCGTCATCCATACGGAGCCTGGGTGTATGGATGGAAACGGTGATATTTGCCGATGCCTCGCCTTTGTCGGGTACGTCACACGGCCGCACTACCGTGCACGCGTTCTTCGGCCGTCTTTCCATATAAATCGATTCATCAGCGATAGGGGAATATCGCTAAATCGCGCTAATTTGTCGCAATCCCTTATTGATGAAACGTTTCATTGTTGTTAGAGTCGTCCCCACAAGTAGACAGACGGCGGAGAGCAAGCCACGCCCGCCGCGCATAAGGAGACGACGGATGACGATTGCCCGCAGGGATGTCCTGGCCAATACGCGCACGCGTGCCGGCAGGGACATGCCATGACGACCTCGCGCTGGAAGCAGCGGCCTGCCGCATCGAACTGGGGCGATTTCGGTCCCGACGATCAACTGGGGTCGCTGAACTACATCACCCCCGACGTGGTGCGCAAGGCGGTGCGGGAAGTCCGCACCGGGCAGAGCCTGTGCCTGAGCCTGCCGCTCGACTATCCGGGTGGCAATGTGCTCAACCCGCGCCGACATCCGCCGCGGCTGCGGCCGACTGAGCGCGACGGCCGGCTCGTTTACAACCTTCCGCTATCGACATCGGCGCACGAACATACCGATGTGCTGTGCGATGACTCGGTGCTGCTGCACACGCAGTACTCGACGCAATGGGACAGCTTTGCCCACGTCGGCCATCGCTTCGACGTGCAGGGCGACGGCAATCCGGTGGCGGTCTACTACAACGGCTTTCGCGCCGGGGTGGATGTGGTGGGGCCGGGCGATCCCGAGGGCCGGCCAATGGGCGCCCATCGGCTCGGTATCGAGACCTTCGCGGTCAAGGCGATCCAGTCGCGCGGCGTGCTGGTGGACCTGCTCGCATCGTGTGGCCGCGAGCGTGTGTACGTCGGCTATGACCATTTGATGCGCGCGATGGACGCGGCGCGCGTCGAAGTCGAGCCCGGCGACATCCTGTGCCTCTACACCGGCTTTGCCGACATGCTGCTGGAAATGGAGCGTCAACCCGATCCCCATTTGCTCGAACGAAGCTGCGCGGTGCTCGACGGCCGCGATGCCAGGCTGCAGCAATGGATCGTCGACCAGCGCATCGCTGCGCTGTGCGCGGACAACTACGCGGTGGAGGGCATTCCCGCCACGGCGGCATCCATGCCCTGCGCGCGCCTGCCGCTGCACGAGTTGTGCCTGTTCCGCTATGGCATTCCGCTCGGTGAGCTCTGGTATCTCGCGGAGCTTGGCGCTGCGCTGAAGGCGGAGGGGCGCACACGCTTCCTGCTGACCGCGCCGCCGTTGCGCCTGCCGGGCGCGGTGGGCTCGCCAGTGACGCCCGTGGCAACGATCTGATTCCGTTTCGACAAGGAACACCATGGATTTTTCCAGGCATGGCGGCACGCTGGCCGGCAAGCGCATTCTCGTCGTCGGTGGCGGGCAGGGTGGTGACGAGCACATGGACGAACCGGCCGGCAATGGGCGGGCCGCCTGTTGCCTGCTTGCCCGCGAAGGGGCGCATGTTGCCTGCGCGGACCGTTCTGGGGCGGCGGCGCAGCGCACGGTCGCACGCATCGTCGCGGATGGTGGACGCGCCGCTGCCATCGAGGCCGATGTCTCGCGCACGGCAGATATCCACGCGATGATTGACCAGGCCATCGAGGCGCTGGGCGGCCTGGATGCTCTGGTGCTCAACGTCGGCATTAGCCATCGACTGCCGCTCGCCCGGCTGACCGAGGAGAGTTGGGATGCTGTCCTCGGCATCAACCTCAAGGCACACATGCTGTGCGTGCAGGCGGCGTTGCCCCGCATGGCGGAGGGTGGTGCCATCGTCTTCGTTTCGTCGGTGGCGGCACGCCGGCCGAATGGGCGGAACCCTGCCTATGAAGTCTCGAAGGCCGGCCTTGGCGCGTTATGCCGCGCTGCGGCGCTCGAAGGCCAGCCAAGCGGCATCCGCGCCAACGTGGTCATGCTCGGACTTATCGATACCCCGATGGGGCGGGCGGCATCGGCTGCGCGGCCGGACCGTACCAGCGCGCCGCTGCCGTTTGGCCGGCAAGGCACCGCGTGGGAGGTCGCGGCAGCGATTCGCTTCCTGGTGTCGGACGAATCGCGCTATGTGAATGCGATCGAACTCCCGGTGGATGGCGGGTTGTCGGCCGGCATCCAGCTTGCGCCGCGCACCTGAACGACTGATCTCGAGGAACAACCGGAGATGAACTTGGTTTCGACCCTGTCGCGGCTTGGCCGCATGATGGCGATGGTTGCACTGTTCACGGCCGCCGCGCCCACGCTCGCGGCCGACAACTGGCCATCACGGCCGATCCGATTCGTCGTGCCGTTTCCGGCGGGCGGCACGGCCGACCTGATCGGGCGCCTGATCAGCCAGCAGTTGGCGGAGATACTCGGCCAGCCGGTCGTGGTGGAGAACCGTGCCGGTGCCGGCGGCAATATCGGCGCGGCGATGGTGGCCAGCGCGGCGCCCGATGGCTACACCTTGCTGCAAGGGACGATTGGCACGCATGGCATCAATCCCACGTTGTACCGTCACCTGAACTTCGATCCGCAGAAGGACTTCGAGCCCGTGGCGCGTATCTCGTCGGGCACCAACGTGCTGGTTGTGAATCCCAACGTGCCGGTGAAGAGCGTGCAGGCGCTGATCGCGCTGGCGAAGAAGGAGCCGGGCAAGCTGATGATGGGGTCGTCGGGCAGCGGCAGCAGCATTCATATGTCGGGCGAGCTGTTCCAGTACATGACCGGAACCAGGTTCACGCACGTGCCGTACCGCGGTGGCGCGCCAGCGATGACCGACCTGCTCGGCGGGCGCGTGCAATTGATGTTCGATAACTCGCCGACGGCGATTCCGTACATCCAGAAGGGCACCCTGCGGCCGCTGGCAGTGACCAGCGCCAAGCGGCTGCCGGCGCTGCCCAACGTGCCCACGATGATCGAGGCGGGTGTGCCCGACTACGTGGTGTCGAGCTGGAGCGGCATCTTCGCGCCGGCCGGCACGCCGCCCGCGATCGTCGAGAAGCTGAACCAGGCGGTTGCCACCGCGTTTCGTAGCGAGAAGTTGCGCGCACGCTACGCCGAGGCCGGTATCGAGATCGAAGTCATGACGGTGCCCGAATTCAGGACGTTCGTGCAGAAGGAAGTCGAGCGCTGGGCGACCATCGTCAAGGCATCGGGTGCCAGCGCCGACTAACCGGTCATCGCTTTCTTGTGAGGCGATTCAGTGCCGGGCAACGGGCGCGCACGACTCGCGCAGGATCAGGTCGAACTGGATCAGCGCCTTGCGTGGCGGCAGGCTGGCGTCTCCTTTGGCGGCCAGGCGTGAAAGCAGCATCTCCACGGCCTGCGCGGCTACCTCGTCCGTTGGCGTGCGCAGCACGGTCAGCGGCGGATCGTAGGTCTGCGCGAAGTCGGTATCGCCGATACCGATCACCGAGACGTCCTCCGGCACGCGCAGGCCTTGCTTGGCGATCGCGCGCAGCGTGCTGGTGAGCGTGTGGGTGCCCTGGGCAAGGAATGCCGTGGGCGGGTCAGGCAGTTGCAGCAGCCGCGTGACGTCGTCGAACGCGGAGCTGGTGGGTGTGGGTTCCTGCAGGATCAGGTCCGGTACCGGGAGGCCGGCGGCCTTGAAAGCGGCCTTGTAGCCTTCGATCCGCCGGCGCACCGGACGGCTCTTGACCTGCCATAGCGCCAGCGCGATGCGCGTATGGCCGAGTTCCACCAGATGATGGATCGCGGCCTTCACGCCGGCCACATGGTCGAACAGCACGGCATCGGCTTCCACTGCCAGGTCGCGGTCGTAGATCACGGCCGGCATCGACAGCCGGCGCACCGCATCGAGCACGCCCGGATGTCGCTCGTTGCCGGGCGCCAGGATAACGCCGTCCATCCCGCGTAGCTGGAACGTCTGGATGATGTCGATCTCGCGTTCGGCATCGTTGAGGCCATTCGCCAGCAGCAGCATGTATCCCTCGCGCCGGAAATGTTCCTCGAGCGCGCGGAAAGCGCGTGCGTAGAGCGGGTTGGCCACGTCTGAAAACATGCAGCCAATGGTCTTGCTCGTGCGCGAACGCAGCGATTGCGCCGCGTGGTTGGGGCGATACCGCAGTGCCGCGATGGCGCGATCGACGCGCTCGCGCACGTCCGGCGTCACGTTGGCGGCGCCATTGATCACGCGCGACGCGCTACCGACCGATACACCGGCCAGGGCAGCGACGTCACGGATGCTGATCTGCTTTTCTGCCATGGGATTCCCTGAAGTTGCCGAAGAGTATAACCGACGGCCAGAGTGGTCCGGCCGTGGATGAAAATGGCAAAACTCCGCTTGATGAAACGTTTCATTGCTGCATATAATCGGCCGACGACAACAGGAGACAGGATCGCAATGAAGACACAGGAAGCCCATGTTGGCGGCACCATCGGTGAGATGATCGTTCACGGCATCGACCGCTATCCGGATCGCGTGGCATTCATCGACGGCGATGCCCGCATGACCTACCGCGCGCTTGGCGATCGCATCAGTCAGGCCATTGCCGCGTTTCGCGCGCTGGGTCTCGTGCGCGGCGATTGCGTGGTACAGCTCTCGGGCAATCGGCCCGAGGTGTTTGTCGTGATGGCGGCCGCCTACCTGATGGGGTTGCGATCGGTGACGCTTCACGCGATGGGGGGTGTCGACGATCACGCTTATATCGTCGACGACGCCGAAGCACGTGTGTTCATGGCCGATCCCGTCTACGCCGAGCGCGCGCTGGCATTGCGCGAGCGCTGCGCGGGGGTGGCGCACTGGTTCGGTCATGCCGACGTGCCGGGGTTGCCATCGTTCTGGGACCAGGCGGCATCGTTCGCGCCGGCACGGCTGGTGCCTGAAGCGCTGACCACGGACGTGATCCGGCTAGCCTATACCGGCGGCACCACCGGCAAGCCGAAGGGTGTCATGCTCGCCAATCGCTGCGTGTGGATGCAGGCGGTGCTGCTGCTGGCCGCGCGGAGCCTGCCCGATGATCTGCGGCTGCTGTGTCCGACGCCGATTTCGCACGGTGCTGGCGCGATGATCGTGCCCACGCTGTGGCGCGGCGGCACCATCATCCTGCAGCACGGGTTCGACGCCGAGCGTTTCATCGACGCCGTGGAAACCCATCGCGCCAGCATGACGTTCCTGGTACCGACCATGATCTACACGCTACTCGATCATCCACGCGCGCGCACGGCTGATTTCTCTTCGCTGCAAACGCTTTCCTATGGCGCGTCGCCGATGGCGCCCGCGCGGATCCGCGAGGCCATCGAACGGTTCGGCCCGATCCTGGCGCAAAGCTATGGCCAGACCGAGTGCCCGAGCAATATCCTGCAACTGACCCAGGAGGATCACATGCGCACCGACGTGGACACGTCGACGTCCGCGGGGATGCCATATCCGGGTGTGACGGTGGCCCTGTTGGATGACAACGATGAACCGGTTGCGCCGGGCAGCGTTGGCGAACTCTGCGTGCGCAGCCCGCTCGTGATGGACGGCTACTGGAAGCAGCCGCAGCTGACGGCATTGGCACTGCGCAACGGCTGGCTGCACACGGGGGACATGGCCTACCGTGACCAGTTCGGTTACTACTACCTGGTCGATCGCAAGAAGGACATGATCATCTCGGGCGGATTCAACGTCTATCCGAAGGAGGTCGAGGACGTCCTGACTGGTCATCCAGGCGTCGCGGCCGCTGCGGTGATCGGCGTGCCCGACGCGAAATGGGGCGAGGCGGTCAAGGCCGTTGTGGTGCCGAGGCCCGGCGCGCAGCTCGACGTGGAGGCGCTGCGCGCGCTGGTGCGCCATGCCAAGGGCGCCGTCAATACGCCCAAGACAATCGATTTCGTCGATGCGTTGCCACTGACCGCGCTTGGCAAGCCCGACAAGAAGCAACTGCGCGAACGCTACTGGGGCGGCATGGGCCGCGCCGTCAACTGATTACGGAGACACGCGATGGAACAGATTCCAGATCCACAACCGGCCAGCCGGTCCCTGAAGGGCCGCGTGGCGATCGTGACCGGCGCGGGGTCTCGCGCCGATGGCATCGGCAATGGCCGCGCCGCTGCCATTCTGCTGGCGCGCGATGGCGCCCGCGTAGCGCTGATCGACAGCGTGCGCGAATGGGCCGAGGTGACGCACCGGATGATCGTGGAGGAGGGTGGCGAGGCCGAGGTCATCGCCTGCGACGTGAGTCGTGATGAAGATTGCCGGAGCGCCGTGGCGCGCGCGGTGGAACTCTGGGGGCGCGTCGATATCCTGGTCAACAACGTCGGCATCGGCGGACCGCAAGGCACTGCCGAGGACGTCGATCTCGAAGCGTGGGATCAGGCGCTGCGCATCAACGTGACCTCGATGATGTTGATGGCACGTCATGCGATTCCGCACATGCGCGCGCAAGGCAAGGGTGCGATCGTCAACGTGGCGTCGGTGGCGGGGCTGATCGGCGGGCATCCGAGTCTGCTGTATCCGACCTCGAAGGGCGCGGTGGTCAACATGACACGTGCCATGGCCGCGCATCACGGCGAACAGGGCATCCGCGTCAACTGCGTGGCGCCGGGAATGGTCTACACGCCCATGGTTTATGCCAAGGGGATGTCGCCAGAGAAGCGCGAGGCACGCCGCAATCGCTCGTTTCTGCGCACCGAGGGCAGCGGCTGGGATGTCGGGCAGGCCATCCGGTATTTGGTCAGCGACGAGTCTGGCTGGGTGACCGGCGCGGTGTTGCCGGTGGACGCAGGCGCCACGGCGGGCCGGCATTCGTATTGAGGAGAAGGGTGATGTCGAATTTGAATCTGTTGAGCCGCTGGGTGCGATGGACTGTGGGTGCGAGCCTTGCGATGGCCGGTATGGCCAACGCGGCGGACTACCCGACGCGGCCGATCACGCTGGTGGTGCCGTTCGCGGCGGGTGGCATTTCGGACAACCAGTCGCGGCTGATCGCCCGCAAGCTGTCCGATGCGTTGGGCCAGCCGGTGGTGGTGGAGAACCGTCCTGGCGCCAGCGGCATGGTCGGCGCCGAGTATGTCGCGCGTGCGCCGGCGGATGGCTACACGCTCTTCTACGGCACACACGGCACGCAGGCCGCCAATCTGGCGCTGTATCGCAACGCGCGCGTCGATCCGTCGCGCGAGCTGCGGGGCGTGCATTCGCTGTTCCGGCAGTCCGCCATTCTGATGACCAATGCCACATCGCCCTACCGCTCGGTGGCCGATGTCGTGAAGGCCGCCAAGGAGGCGCCCGGCAAGCTCAACTTCGCCTCGGCGGGGCAGGGCACGCAGACGCATCTGGCAGCCGCGCGATTCGAGCAGGCCGCCGGCATCAAGCTGACCCATGTTCCGTACAAGGGCCAGAGCCCGGCCATGGCTGATCTGCTGGGTGGATCGGTCGACATGATGTTCGACTATCCCGAAACTGCGCTGCCGCAAATGCGGGCTGGCAAGCTGCGTGCGCTTGCAGTCAGCGCGGGCAAGCGGCTCGAGGTCATGCCCGACGTGCCGACGATGGCCGAGTCCGGCTATCCGGGTGCGGCATTAGAGGGATGGTCCGGCATCTTCGTGCCGGCGAAGACGCCCGATGACGTCGTCGCGCGGCTATCGTCCGAACTGGACAAGGCCACCAACGCGCCCGACGTGACGGCCTCGATGGCGCGCATCGGCAGTTTTCCGATGGGGCTCGCCGACCGCAAGTTCCAGGCGTTCGTTGAGTCCGAGGTGCCGCGCTGGCGCAAGATCGTGCAGGATTCGGGCGCGCAGCCCGAGTAAGACAGGAGACGTCATGCTGAACAGTGCGATCGGCGGTGGGGATGCCGACCATATCAAGGTGCGCGGTTACGATCTTGTCGATGACCTGATGGACCAGCGGGATTTCATCGACGTGCTGTGCCTGGAGATCCTCGGCGATTTTCCTGACGCCAATCTCAAGCGCATGATCAACATGTTCCTGGTTACGTCGAGCGATCATGGGCTGACGCCAAGCGCGCTGTCCACCCGGCTCACACTGCACGGCGCGCCGGAGTCCCTGCAGGGCGCCGTCGCGGCGGGCATTCTTGGCGCGGGCAGTCGCTTTCTCGGCACGGTGGAGTACAGTGCGCGCTTTCTCGCTGGCGTTGCCGCAGACGTCGGCGCGGACTGGACGGCTGAACACATGCGGGCAGCAGCGGAAGCGGCCGTGGCACGCAGTCGCGCCTCGGGCAAGCGTATTCCAGGCATTGGCCATCCGATCCACGTCGGGGGCGATCCGCGCTGCATCAAGCTGCTGAAAGTGGCGGACGAGTGTGGCTACCAAGGGCGCCACTGCGCGTTGGCCCAGGAGATCGCGGCAGCGGCCACACGGGCGGTGGGCAAGCCGGTACCGCTCAATGCCACGGGCGCCAAGGGGGCGATCCTGCTGGATATGGGCATGAGCCCGGAATTTGGCAAGGGTCTCACGCTGATCGGGCGCGTGGCAGGGCTGGTGGCCCACGTGATCGAGGAGCGCGAGCATCCGATCGCGCAGGACATCTGGGATATGGCCACGGCGCAAAGCCATCGGTGAGGCCACGTGGGACGCCTTCGCGGGCCGCCGCCGACGCCGGGGCCGACATTTTTGTCAGCGCTATGGCAACATGGGGCGTCCTGCGTCAGCGTGCGGCAGCTCTCGATTGCACTGCAACATGACTTGAAAGACGTCCGCGCGCGTCTACGATCAAGTCAGGACAGTTCGGCGTTGGCAGGTTTCAGCTCGCATGTGGCGCCGGAGATACGTCTCGCTTGTCAGTCCAACCCTTTGGTCAGGAGGAGTTGCCCATGAGTCCCATGGACCAGCAGACACCGCCCGCGGGCGCATCCGAACGCAGGGCCGCCATCATCGGCAATGTGAACCAGAAGCCCGGCAAGTGCGGGCCGTTCGTGATGGCCGCCGACACCCTGGAAGGCAACAAGGTCGTGGACCCTGCCGGCGACGAGCTCGGCACGATCGACCACATCATGCTGGACATCGTTGGCGGACGGATTGCCTATGCGGTGCTGGCGATGGGCGGGTTCCTTGGCATCGGGGAAAAGCTGCACGCGCTGCCCTGGTCAGCGCTGACCCTCGATACGCGCCGCAAGTGCTTCGTGCTGGGCGTCGAAAAGGAACGTCTCAAGGCGTCGCCAGGTTTCGACAAGGAACACTGGCCCACCATGGCCAACTCCGAGTGGGCCACCAGCATTCACGAGTACTACGGGATCTCTCCGTACTGGGAGAAGGACGGCTACGATCCCTGGGCCTGAGATGGCACCCGCGTGACGAGCAGGTTGGTGACGCCGAGAATGCCCGGCGGCGTTGCCGCGGCCTGCGCGATGCGGCGGGACAGGTCCGAGTCTTCCACGCGCCCGGTGATCGTCACCTGGCGGTCTACCACGTGCACGGCAACGCCATCAGGCATATCGCCGCCGCACGCCTCGGCAATACACGTGCCGATACGCTCACGTAGCAGTTCATCTTCCTCGTCGGGGCTGGTCCAGGTGGATGCCTGGATTTCGGTCTGCATCATGGCAGTTCCTTGCAGGTGGTGAGGTACGCGTTGCTGGTATTAACGACGTGTCACGGACCGGCGGCATCCTTGTAGGACACCGCCGGCGGGTAGCGCCCTGGTAGCGCTTTAGAGGCGCTATCAAAATGATTCTGGCGTCGTTGCGCGGCCTTGCCGTACTACTTGTACTGTCTGCGGCCGCGCGTCTAGCCAGAACCGCTTCGCTTCATTTTGATAGCGCCTCTTACACTGTAGTCCTAATGCGGTTCCACGGCGGTTTCATGGTGGCCGCATCGTGGGCCCGTTGCCGGGGCGCGTCAGAATGCCGCGCTGTAGATCGCGAATGCGTCGGCCTCGGTGACCTCGCGCGGATTGTTGACCAGCAGGCGTGTCTGCAGCATTGCATCGCTGGCCAGACGGCCCAGATCATTTTCCTTGACGCCAACCTCGCGCAATGTGCGCGGGATGCCCGTGGCCAGCACCAGTCCCTCGATATGGGCGATCAGCGCGGCTGTCTTGGTTTCGCAGCTACCGGTGGTGCCCGGCAGTATCACGTCGGCCAGTTCCGCATACAGCTTGCTGGCTGCCGGCGCGTTGAACTTCATGACGTGCGGCAGTACTAGCGCGTTGGAGAGCCCGTGCGCGACATGGAAGATGCCGCCGATCGGATAGGCCAGCGCGTGCACGGCCGCCACCGGCGAATTGGCGAAGGCCTGGCCGGCGAACATCGCGCCGAGCAGCATGGCTTCGCGCGCGCCGTGGTCGTGGCCGTTGTCGCAGGCAAGCATCAGGTTCTGCGATAGCAGTTCCAGCGCGCGCACCGCCAGCATGTCCGAGATCGGGTTCTTCAAATGCGCGCTTGTATAGGCCTCGATCGCGTGCACCATCGCGTCGATACCGGTGGCTGCGGTTGCCGCGCGCGGCAGGCCAAGCGTGAGTTCGGCGTCTAGAATGGCCAGGTCGGCCAGAAGCTGTGGCGCCACCACCCCCATCTTGGTGGTCTCTCCCGTGGTGACGATCGACACTGCAGTCACTTCCGAGCCGGTGCCGGCGGTGGTCGGCATCTGCACGAGCGGCAGCCGCGTGCCCGTGACCTTCTTCACGCCGTACATGTCCTTGAGCGACTGCGCGGCAGGAAGCAGCACGGCAATCAGCTTGGCGACGTCCATCGACGATCCGCCGCCGAGCCCGAGTACGACTTCCGCATTGGCCTGCCGCGCGCGCTCGGTGGCCTCGAGCACGATGTGCTCGGGCGGGTCGGCGATCACGTCGTCGATCAGGGTCACCTGCCAGCCGTGCTTGCCCAGGTCATCGAGCGCCGGCGTCAGCAGGCCGCTCTTCGAGAGGAAGCCGTCGGTTACCACGCAGAGGCGTTGCGATTGCGGAAAGGCCTCGCGCAGCAACGCTCCCAGCCGGCGCGCGGCGCCAAGCTCGACGATGACCGTCGGCACGGTCTGGAAACGGAACGGGTTCATGGGGTCTCCGGTGTGTGGTTTTCTGGGTTGTCTTCCCTCTCCCCTGTGAGTGAGCGGGAGAGGGGGACTCAATCACATCTGCAGGCAAAGATACTTGATCTCGAGGTATTCCTCGATGCCGTGGCGCGAGCCTTCGCGGCCGACACCGGATTGCTTGATGCCGCCGAACGGTGCCACCTCGTTGGAGATCAGGCCCGTGTTCAGGCCGACCATGCCGTACTCCAGCGCCTCGGCGGTGCGCCATGCGCGCGAGATGTCGCGGGTGTAGAGATAGGCGGCCAGGCCATACTCGGTGGCGTTGGCGGCGGCAACGGCTTCGTCGTCCTGCTTGAAGCGGAACAGCGGTGCCACCGGCCCGAAGATTTCTTCGCGCGCCATGCGCATGTCGGCGGTGGCATTGCCGATCACGGTCGGCGTGTAATACGTGCCGCCGAGCGGGTGCTTGCCGCCACCGGCCAGTACCTTGCCACCCTTGGACGTGGCATCCTCGACCAGCGAATTCACCTTCTCGATCGCGGCGTCTTCGATCAACGGGCCGATCACCACGCCTGCCTCGAGCCCGTTGCCGACGCGCAGCTGAGTGGTGCGCTCGGCAAACTTAGCGGCGAACGCATCGTAAATGCCGTCCTGGATGTAGAAGCGGTTCGCGCACACGCAGGTCTGGCCGCCGTTGCGGTACTTGGCGACGATCGCGCCTTCCACGGCCGCATCGACGTCGGCATCGTCAAAGACGATGAACGGCGCATTGCCGCCGAGTTCGAGCGACAGGCGCTTGATGGTCGGCGCCGACTGAGCCATCAGGATGCGGCCCACTTCCGTCGAGCCCGTGAACGACAGCTTGCGCACGATCGGGCTGGCCGTCAGCACGCCGCCAATGTTCCGGGCGTCGCCGGTGACAACTTGCAGCACGCCTGCCGGCACGCCGGCGCGATGCGCGAGTTCGGCCAGCGCGAATGCGGACAGCGGCGTCAGTTCGGCCGGCTTGATCACGATCGCGCAGCCAGCGGCCAGCGCCGGCGCCACCTTGCGCGTAATCATCGCGGCCGGGAAGTTCCACGGGGTGATGGCGGCGCACACACCCACCGGCTGGCGCAGCGTGACCAGCCGTTTGTCGGCGGCAGGCGTGGCCAGCACTTCACCGTCCACGCGCTTGGCTTCCTCGGCGAACCACTCGATGAAACTGGCGGCGTAGGCGATCTCGCCCTTGGCTTCGGACAGCGGCTTGCCTTGCTCGCGCGTCATCAGGTAGGCCAGGTCGTCGGTATTGGCCAGCATCAGGTCGAACCAGCGGCGCAGGATATTAGCGCGCTCCTTGCCGGTCTTTGCCGCCCAGGCTTTCTGGGCGACTTCCGCGGCAGCAACGGCGCGCGTGGTCTCGGCAGCACCCAGGTCGGCCACCCGGGCGATGACCTCGCCAGTGGCCGGGTCCGTGACGTCGAACGTGGCGCCCGAATCGGCGCCGATCCATTGACCGTCGACATAGGCCAGTTGCTTGAACAGCGAAGGGTCCTTGAGTTGCATGGCGAAATCCTCGGGTTGCATTCGTCGGGTTTGCGGTGTTTAATATCGTTCAATAGATTGAACGATATTCGATATGCGGAACGATGGAATATCTTACGCCCTCGTCGGAAAGACCGCCAGAGGGCAAGAACCGTTCCGATAGCAGCCAGCCGATGCCAAAGACAGCCTATGCCATTCCCGCCGCAGAAGCGGCGGACGCCGCGCCAGCGCTCAAGTCCACTTCGCCTGCCGTGGTGCGCGCGGTCCAGGTGATGGACGCCGTGGCGTCAGCGCCGGAGCCGCTGACGTTGGCCGACCTGACCCGGCTGACCGGCGCGCCCAAGAGTTCGCTGCACGGCATGTGCGACACGCTCGTCCAGCTTCAATTGCTCAAGCGCCTGCCGGGCGGAGCGATGGCGCTGGGACCACATGTGATGAGCTGGGCCAATGCCTTCCTGTCGCAGACGCAGATCACGGAAGAATTCCGGGCGCTTTGGGACGAGACCGACGCCTTTCACGACGCCACAGTCACGCTGTCGATGCTCGATGGCGCCGAGGTGGTGTACCTGGCCTGCCAGAATGGCGACCGCCCGTTGGGCGTGACCTTCCGCATCGGCATGCGGCTGCCCGCGCCATATACGGCCACGGGCAAGGCCATGCTTAGCACCGTACCGGCGGCGGAAGTCAGGCATCTGTTCGATGGGGGGATGCCCGTGCCGCTGACGCGCGCGAGCGTGGCCACGGTCGCGGCGCTGGTGGATGAACTCGAACAGGTTCGCGCACTCGGGTACTCGATTGACAACGGCCAGATGCGCGATGGCATGACTTGCTTTGGCGCACCCGTGTTCGACGCCACGCGTTCGCGCGCGGTGGGCGCCATCGCGGTCAGCTACCTGACCAGCGAGATCGATGCGCCGACCGGCGAGCAAATCGGCGGACAGGTCCGTGCGTTGGCTGACCAGCTTTCCGCGCGGCTCGGCGCCGGTCGCCTGTCGCGCGCAGTGGGCTGATACAGCGGCCAACGCCGGCAAACGCGGCGCGACGCTTTCGTTTCGTTTGCGCCGAGTCAAAGGCCCACCATCAGCGTATCGCTAGCATCCGGGAACTCCCTTTCCGGACCCGATGCGATGAATCCACCCTTGGCGGCGCCCGTGCGCCGCCCTCAACTTGTCGCACCCGCAGGCTCGCTAGCAGCGCTGCGCATGGCGCTGCAGCACGGCGCCGACGCGGTGTATCTGGGCCTGCGCGATGCCACCAACGCGCGTAACTTCGGCGGTCTGAATTTCAGCGAGGACGATATCCGTACCGGTGTGGCCGAGGCCCACGCACGCGGTGCCGAAGTGCTGTTCGCTATCAACACGTTCGCTCAGATGGGCCACGTCGAGCAATGGCACCATGCCGTCGACGCGGCCGCCGCGCTCGGCGCGGATGCGGTCATCATGGCCGACCCCGGTCTGATTGCCTATGCCGCGAAACGCCATCCGTCCCTGCGCATCCATCTTTCCGTGCAGGGCTCTGCCACCCACGCCGATGCCATCGAGCTGATGCGCGAGCAGTTCGGCATCCGGCGCGTCGTGCTGCCGCGCGTGCTCACGGTCACGCAGATCGCGAAGCTTGCCCGGCAGACCGATATCGAACTCGAAGTCTTTGGATTCGGCAGCCTCTGCGTGATGGCGGAGGGCCGGTGCCTGCTGTCGTCCTACGCTACCGGCGACTCGCCCAATAACAAGGGCGTCTGCTCTCCGGCCCATGCGGTGCGCTGGGATGAACAGGACGGCACGATGCAGGCGCGACTGTCCGGCATCCTGATCGACAGCTACGCCCCTGGCGAGCCGGCGGGCTATCCGACCCTCTGCAAGGGCCGTTTCACGGTCGAAGGCGAGCGCGGCTACGTGCTGGAGGAACCGACCAGTCTCAATGCGGTATCGCTGCTGCCCACGCTGATCGACATTGGCATCGCCGCGATCAAGATCGAAGGCCGGCAGCGCAGCCCGCGCTACGTCGCCGACGTGGTGGGTGTGCTGCGCGCGGCCATTGACGATGCATACCGCGATCCGAAGCGGTTCGCGCCGCGCCAGGAATGGCAGGCCACGCTGGGACGCCACGCCGAAGGCGACCAGGTCACGCAAGGCGCGTACGAGCGGCCCTGGCGCTGAGCGGCGTCCAACCATCACAAGCCAGGACTCCACATGGCAATGCCCACACAGCAATCTCCCTTGTTTCGAATTTCCCTCGGCCCCTTGCTTTACTACTGGCCGCGCGCGACGGTGCTGCAGTTCTACGCGTCAGTCGCGGACAGCCCCGTCGACCGTGTCCATCTCGGCGAAGCCGTCTGCACGCGGCGGCACGAACTACGCCATGCGGACTGGCTCGAAATCGCGCAGATGTTGCGCGAGGCAGGCAAGCAGGTGGTGCTGTCGACGCCGGTGCTGGTCGAATCCGACAGCGATATCGCTGTCATGCGCCGGGTTTGCGGGCAGGACGACTACCTGGTCGAAGCCAACGACCTTGGCGCGGTGCGCTGCATGGGCGGGCGTCCGTTCGTGGGCGGCCCACACCTGAACGTCTATCAGGGCGACACGCTGGCATGGCTGGCATCGCTTGGCGCGGTAGGTTGCACGGTGCCGGTCGAAATGGATGGCCGCACGATGGCCGCGCTGGCCGCGGCGCGCCCGGCGGGTCTTGATCTGGAAGCACTGGTCTGGGGGCGTATGCCGCTGGCGTTCTCCGCGCGCTGCTTTACCGCACGCCATCACCGTCTGCGTAAGGACGCCTGCGAATTCCGCTGCCTGGACTATCCAGACGGGCTGGTGGCCGACACGGGCGAGGGGCAGGCGTTCTTCACGCTCAATGGCATCCAGACGCAGTCGGCCACTTGCCTCGACCTCTGCGCCGAAGTGTCGCGGATGGCGGAGGCCGGTGTTGGTCTGATGCGTGTCAGCCCTCATTCCACAGGCACTTTCGAAGCGATTGCCCATCTCGATGGCATTCGCCACGGAATGCCGGCGGCGCCGAGTCCGGTCATGCCTGCGGACGCGGCACCCAGTAACGGGTATTGGACGGGCAAGCCGGGCATTCGATGGATTGAGAGCGAGGAGGCTACGGCATGACGATGCTGACCGGATTGATGTCGCGGGTGCACCGGCACATGCCAGCGCCCGCGCGCGCGTTGCCCTTCGTGTTGGCCGTGGAGGCCATGCGCCGCTCGGGATGGCTGGAGCCGCCGGCCGCGCTGAATGGCCATACTTTCCGGCTGACGGTCGAGGATATCGGCTTGGAAGTGCGCTTTCGATGTGTCGATGGCCGGTTTGCGCCGGGGCCGTTCGATGGTTCCGCGTCGGACCTGACCTTGCGCGCCAAGGTGGCGGACTACCTTCGCCTGATCAGCGGCGATGCCGACACGGACACGCTGTTTTTCCAGCGCCGCCTGTCGATCAGCGGCGACACCGAACTGGGGCTGGAAGTCAAATACTGGCTGGATGCCGCGCCACGCCCGACGTGGGTAGGGCCATTCGCCGCGCGGTTGTCCGTGCTGTTTCCCGCGCCGGCCTCGGCGTCCTGAATGGAATCCTGAATGGAAGATTAAGGCCAGCGCAAGCGGGCGGGCGAGGGCTCAGACCCTCGCCGGAATATTGCCGTAGCGCGTGCCGCGTTGCTTGAAGCAATGGCTGGCACGTAGTACAGCGTGCGGCATGGCGGCTAGCCCGTCAATCGCATCGAAGCGCGACAGCGTCATCTCGAGTTCGTGCATCCCGCGTGCGTGCACCATGGCAAAGAGGTTGTATTGCCAGTTTGGGAGGCGTCGGGGGCGTCGGTAGCACAGCGTGACGTGCGGCAGGCTGGCGATGCGCATCCCGATGGCATCGACGCGCGCATCGGGCACATTCCACACGCACATCGCATTGTGCGAATACCCAAATGGCCGATGGTGCAGGATGACGCCAAAGCGGCGGATCACGCCATTCTTGCGCCACTGCTGCAGGCGCTGCAGCGTCTCGGCCAGTGGCAAGCCACAGCGCTCGGCCAGCGCGTGATAGGGCTCCGGCGTCAGAGACAGGCCAGGCTCCAGCGCGGCCACCAGACGCCAGTCGCACTCGTCCATCTCGGGCTTGGGCACGGATGCTGGCGGTGCTCGCCGGGTTGGTTTGCTGGCCGCCCGGCCCTTGCCGAGTGGAAAGCCGAGGTCGATGTGATATTCGCGTTCGAGTGGCAGATCAATCGGCTGGTACCCCACGTCGTCGGCGATGTGCTGCAGCACGGCATCGAGCATCGTGCGATCGCGCGCGCCGGCGACGAACCAGAGGTTGTAGCGATGACCGGTACGGGCATAGTTGTGACTGATTGCCGGGTCCGCGTTCAGACGTTCGGCCACCTGCTTCATTTCATTGGGCGGCACCGCCAGCGCGGCCAGCGTGCTGGTCCCGATCGAATTGGGGGCGAACACCGCGCCGATGCGGCTGATGCGTCCGTTCCCGAGGTCTCGTGCAAGCAGGCTCAGTACCGTTCGCTCGGAGAGGCCGAGTAGTGATGCCGCGCGCTGATAGGGGCGGGTGTCGAGCGGGAAATCGTGCTGAATGCGGTCGTAGAGTTGGGTGTCATCAAACATGGCGACGATCGGGGCTATCCACTTGGATTGGCCCGGGCGCCAGGTGTCAAAGCCGAAGCATCAAGGCCGATGCGGAGGCCGCGAGTCCGAGGAGGGACTGATGTCGCCCGAGACATGGGGGCATCATCGTGAAGTTCCGCGTAGTCACGGTTGACCGGTGTCAACGGAGGCGGAGATGCCGTGTCCCGCGGCCGCAGATGCAAGCGCGCAGCGTGCTGGCAGGCAGGAGTCCAAACTTGGGGTGGAAGCGTTCCTGATCTACATTGACCAGTTCCGGCGTCGTGTTATCGGCAGGGCTGCCTAAATCTTGTGCAGTCCAGTGCGGTGCCGTACATAAAGGGCTAGCGCGAACCGCTCAGGCAGGATATCCACAGAACCTGTGGATATCCTCACCGCCCACAGGGTCATACCCGGGGCGGGACGGCGCCTCCCGGCTTTCGCTTCATCGTCGGTCAACTGTCATCTTCGTACGCCCTATGCGTCTGAACCGGTCCGCTGCCGTGCTCTGTATCCCCTGCGCTCTCGTGCTGGGCGGTTGCGTGAGCCATTATCGGGTACCGCCCGACGCGCCCTACGCGATGGTGCGGGTGACGACCAGCACCGACGACCGTACGACCTTCAGCGTGCTGGACCCCGCAAGCTGCCCCAAGGCACCGTGGCCGCTCGTGCTGGCGGGAACCGGAAAGCAATTGGCCGCGATGGGGCGCGACGGAGAGCTGGATATGGTCGGAAGCTCCCCGGAACCGCCGTCACGAACGCGCGAGCGGAAGGTAGCGGTGGATAAGCGGATTTACGTGGCCGTGACGTCGACGGCTGCGCCCCCGGCCGAGGAGGTTCGTTGCGCGGCGGGGGTGTCTTTCATCCCGCGAACGGGCGCGCAGTACGAGATCCGGTACACGAGGGATGAGACCGCCCAGCATTGCTCGGCGCGGGTGCTCCGACTGGAGCCAAGGGGGGATGGGGGCGCGAATGTCGCGCCCGAGCCAACGCAACTCGGATTCCGGGCGTTGCGTAGCGAATATCTTTGCGGGGCGCGCTGAGCAGCGCGCCTCATGCGGCAGCCCGGCGTTTGCCGGACTGCCCGCTGAACTCTCTTACGCCTGTTCGATCAGGAAGCGCTCGGGGCGCTTGCCGAGCCATGCCGGCGCGCGGCCACGGCCCGACCAGGTCTTGCCGGTTTTCGGGTCAAGGTACTTCGGCGGCAGGGACGACGTCTTGCGTGCCACGGTGGCGCCGCTGGCCGGACGACCGCGACGGCGCTTGGGTGCGATGTCCTCGACGGTCAGATCATAATCGGCCATCAATTGGCGAATTTGCTCGATCACGCCAGCCACTTCATTGGCGCGAACTTCATTGAGCTTGGCTTCGAGTGCTTCTTTTTCCGCTAGCAACTGCTTGTAGGTCGGCATTTTTGGATCCCCGATAGATTTGTGGCGGAATGTTACAGGACATCGCAACGCACCCGCACAACAAAAATATTACAAAAAATATCTGAAAAAGCACGGGTTAAACGCTAATTTGCGAACGAAAAATTCGCTTTGCATCGCGTCTATTAGACATATGGCGCAGGCAAGTCCGCCCATTATTGTGATTGGGTTGCGCGCTGCGGCGGAGGCGGATAGCCATCGGCGCCGACCGGCATCCTAACCAAAACGCGGCAAGATAGCCACCCGGGATTTTATGGCGCTGTATCCGGGCAATCTGGATAAGCAGCTGAGGGAGGTTGAGTCACCCGGATTCCAATCCACGATTGACGAGTCATCGTGGTCAGCGAATGGCGCCGATGATATTTCTGTCGGGTTTTCGAATGGCGCTGTATCGATTCTTCGGAGCTTTCCGATACGGTGCCGACAATAACTAACAGGAGAACGAGGGGAAGAAAAAAGCCTCCGGGGGGAAAGTCCCCGGAGGCTGGCAAATCCACCGGTCATCCCAGGTGGAGGAGACAAGATTCTCGGTGATGGGTGCGATCAGATCGCCCAGCCACCTGCATAGAACGCGGCCAGCGCGACGGCAATCGCGACCGTGCCGATATTGAGCTTGCGCCATTCGCCCGAGACGATGCGGCCGATCACCAGCGTGCAGAAGCCGAGCATGATGCCGGTGACGATGTTGCAGGTCAGCACGATGAACACGGCGCAGACCAGGCCCGAGAGCGCGTCGACCAGGTCATCCATGTGCAGGCGCGACACGCTCGATAGCATCAGCAGACCCACGTACATCAGCGCGGGAGCGGTGGCGTACGACGGCACCAGCCCAGCCAGCGGCGAGAAGAACATCACGGCCAGGAACAGCGCGCCGACGGTCACGGCAGCCAGGCCGGTGCGGGCGCCCGCGGCCACGCCGACGGTCGATTCGATATAGGCCGCAGCCGGGGCGCCGCCGAAGAAGGCCGAGAAGATCGAGCTCACGGAGTCGGCGGTCAGTGCGCGGCCACCGTTGTGGATGCGGCCTGTGGCGTCAAGCTGGTTGGCCTGACCGGCCACCGCGCGGATCGTGCCGGTGGCGTCGAAGACGGCGGTCATCACCAGTGCCAGCACACTCGGCAGCACCGCGGCGGACAGCGCGCCGCGAATATCCATGGCGCCAATCAGCGAGGTGTGACCCGGCGCGGAGAGCGTCGGCAGCGCGAAGATGCCGGTGAACTTGACCGCTGGATCGAAAACAAGCCCGAGCGTCGAGATCGCCACGATCACCAGCAGGATGCCACCCGGCACGCGGCGACGCTCAAGGCCGAAGATCGCGGCCAGTCCGAGGATCGACATCATCACCGGGAAGGCGGTGATATTGCCGAGCGAGACGGGCAGTCCGGGTCCGGGGTTCTTGATGACGAGGCCGACTTCGTTCGAAGCGATCAGCAGCAGGAACAGGCCGATACCGATGCCGGCGCCGTGTGCCACGCCTGCCGGCAGGTTACGCAGGATCCAGGTGCGCACGCCGGTCACCGAGATCGCGGTGAAGACCACGCCCATCAGGAACACGGCGCCCAGCGCCACGGCGGGGGACAGATGCTGGCCCAGCACCAGGCCAAAGGCCATGAACGCGGTCAGCGAGATCGCGCAACCAATGGCAATCGGCAACTTGGCCCAGAGGCCCATCAGTAGCGAGCCAAATGCGGTGGTAAGGCAGACGGCGACAAATACCGCGCTGGTATCGAAGCCGGCCTTGCCGAGCATCCCAGGCACGACGAAAACGGCATACACCATCGCCATGAAGGTGGTGATGCCGGCGACGACCTCGCGGCGCTGCGTGCTGCCGCGCGCGCTGATCTGGAAGTACTGGTCGATTTTGCCTTGGGCAGTGGGGGGCGCGGCATCCGTGTCCGCGACGGACGGATAGGGCTGTTCGATCATGATGTTGTGTCTCCTTGCAGGGGGCGCTGCGCGCGTCCGCGTACGGATCGGGCGTCAGCCTCGTCTCACATGGTTCCGGGTGTGAGGGCGGAGGTCCCGTGGGCATCGGGCAAGGGGTGCGGTCGCTCTTTCCTCGGTGTCCGGCCCTAGGGCCGGGGCCGGTCAGCCACCTCTGATGGGCGGGATCCGGCGAGGCTCAAAGGTAGGCGAGCGTGACGTTGTCTTCATCATCGAGCGAACATGCGGAACATGCCCGGGGCTGAATAACCCCGGGTTTGCAGTGCATTGCGAGGCTCAGGGATTTCCCTTGGTGCGCGTGCGACGGCGTTCGGGGAGCGGTATGCGTCACAAGCGCGCCATGGACGCGTCACTGGTACGTCATTCGAGCGCGGGCGCTGCGCCCCGGGTCGTGCCGGAGGCTAAAGGTTGAAGGCTCCCCGCCGTTAGTTCCTCGGCAATACCCGTATTCACCCCATCCAGCGGAGCTAGAGCATGACCAGCGCGATGAGAGACATCGACGAGCGCACCAACCTGACCAACAACAACCAGTTCGAGTTGCTGTTGTTCCGACTGGGTGATGCGGCACACACCGGGCAGTCCGAACTGTTCGGCATCAATGTGTTCAAGGTCCGAGAAATCCTGGTGATGCCGCCGGTGACCAGCGTGGTTGGCGCGGAGCCGTCGATCCTGGGCATGTCCGATATCCGTGGGCAGGTGATTCCGGTCATCGACCTGCCGCGCCTGCTGGAATGCAATCCGAAGTCGGGCCTGAACATCATGCTCGTGACCGAATACGCGCGGTCCACGCAGGGCTTCGCGGTGGAAGCGGTCGAGGAAATCGTCCGCCTGGACTGGAACCAGGTGATCTCCGCCGAGACCAGCGTGAAGGGCGGGCTGGTGACCAGCATCGCCAAGCTCGATGCGGGTGGCGAAAATCCGCGCCTGGTGCAGGTGCTGGACGTCGAGCAGATCCTGCGCGACGTGTTGCCTTCGCGCCAGCCGGACGTGGATCCGTCGACCGTCGGCCCGGCATTGTCGATCCGCCCCGGCAGCAAGATTCTCTGCGCGGACGACTCCGCGCTGGCGCGTGGTCTGATCGAAAACGGCCTCAAGGCAATGGGCGTTCAAGTCGTGATGACCAAGTCCGGTCAGGAAGCCTGGGACATGCTCGGCGAGATCGCCGACCTGACCGCCAGCAAGGGCGCCACGGTCCGCGACGAGATCGCGCTGGTGCTGACCGATCTGGAAATGCCGGAGATGGATGGCTTCACCCTGACGCGCAAGATCAAGGCCGACGCCCGGCTGAAGTCGCTGCCGGTGGTGATCCACTCATCGCTCTCGGGCGAGGCCAGCGAGGAGCACGTGCGCAAGGTTGGCGCCGATGCGTATGTGTCGAAGTTCCTGGCGAAAGATCTGGCCGATACGATTCGGGGTGTGCTCGCGCGGCATCCGTGATGCCGTGCTGAATGGCGTTGTTGCCGGTTGATGCGCCACGGGCTGGCGCATCAAGCCCTCGCGCCGGCTTACAGCCCCAGCACGATCTTTCCGCCCTTCGTCGCTCGCGAGCAGCAGGCCATCATCCGGTTGTTCGCTTCACGCTCGCCGCGCGTCAGCACGACGTCGCGGTGGTCGATCTCGCCGGCCAGCACGCGCACTTCGCACGATCCACACAGGCCTTCCTCGCAATCGCTTTGCACGTCGATGTTCGCGGCGCGCAGGGTGGCGAGCAGCGTCTGGTCCGGAGGGACTTCAAGCGTAAGCCCCGAGTCCTTCAGTTCGACCGTAAACGGCTGCTCCCTGGAGGGATCGAGCGTTCCAAGTTTCGAACTGAAGTGTTCCACGCGCAGCGAATCCTCGGGCCATGTCGCGCACAAGGCTTCCAGCGCCTCGATCATCCGGGCCGGTCCACAAGCGTAGATCTGCGTGTTCGCATCGGGTGCGCCGAGCACTTGCGCGAGATCGGCGCGCTGGCCTTCATCAGCGGCATGAATCCGCACGCGATCGCCATGCAGGGCGCGCAGGTCATCGATCATCGCCATGGAGGCACGGCTGCGGCCGCAATAGTGGAAGGTGTAGTCGACGCCCAGTTCTTTCGCACGCCTTGCCATGGCGCTGACCGGAGTCACGCCAATGCCACCGGCGATGAAGATCGCGCGACGGCAGGTCTCGTCGAGCCGGAAGTGATTGCGCGGGCCGCGCACCTTGAGCTTGTCGCCTGCGCGCAGGCTGGCATGAATCCACGCCGATCCACCACGGCTTTCGGGCTCGCGCAGCACCGCGATCTCGAAGGCGCTGGTATCGGCGGGGTCGCCGCACAGCGAATACTGGCGCGAGATGCCGGTGTGGCCGCATTCGACGTCGATATGCGAGCCCGGCGACCAGCGCGGTAGCGCGCGACCATCGGGCGAAACCAGGCGGATCCTCACCACACCCTGCGCGGCCGTCTCGACGCGCTCGACAACGAGCGTGCGGCCGGTGGTGCCGCCAGTCGGTTCGCCGATGCGGACCGCATCACGTGGCGCCAGCACCGTCGGATCGGTCCGTTCGGGGTTGCGTGCCGGCTCCCATTCGACCCAGAGATGCTCCGGGCCACGGAACGAGGTGTTCGGCACGTAGGTGAAGCGCTGCCCGGCCAGACGCATATGAGGCAGCCGGCTGGTCAGTTCCTCCAGGAAGATCTGCATCTCCATGCGCGCGAGGTTTTTGCCCATGCACTGGTGCGAGCCGTAGCCGAACGTAAGCTGGTCGCTGGCATTGTCACGATGGATATCGAACAGATCGGCATCGGCGAAATGATGTTCGTCATGGTTGGCCGACGACGTGACGATCAGCAATTTGCTGCCAGCCGCGAGCGACATGCCGCCCACTTCGGTGTCGCGCGTGACAAGGCGCCGCCAGGCGGCCACCGAGCCGTTGTGCCGCAGGCATTCTTCCACCGCGTTTGGAATCAATGCCGGGTCTTCGCAGATCTCCCGCCAGACATCGGGATGTTGCAGCAGCAGCTTGATCGCGTTGGCCGACGCATTGGCCGTGGTCTCGTGCGCGGCCACGATGCCGGCCATCATCATCGAGTGCAGGTACGAATCGGTGACCACCTCGGGCAGTTCGCGCTGCTTGCGCAGGCCGTACTGCATCCAGCCCGGGCCGGATGGATCTTCGCGCATCTTGTCGAGAATGCGGCCGGCCAGTTGCCAGAAGTTGCCCACGGCGTGGGCCACGGCCACCTGCTCCTCGGGCTTCGGGCGGCCCCATGTATTGACCGTATGGGCGATCGAGTACTGGCGCAACAGGTCCATGTCTTCCTCGGGCACGCCGAGGAAATGCAGCGCCACCGTCAGCGGCACCTCCCAGAGCATCTCGTCCACCAAGTCCGCGCGCCCGGTGTCGATGAAACGGTCGACATACTCGCGTGTGAGTTTGCGCACCATCGGTTCGTGGTGGGCCAGTTCGGCGGGTGTGAACGGCTCCATCAACGCGCGGCGGCGCGGCATGTGCGCGGGCTCGTCTTCGTTGACGAGCGTGCGATTCATCGCGTAGCCGTACGAGGCCAGCACCGCATTGGCCGCCTCACCCGTGGGCGTGATCTTCTCGAGCGCAATCGACGGGCTGAAGGTGATGTTGTCGCGGAAGATCGCCTTGATGTCGTCGTAGCGCGTCACCACCCAGTAGCCGAGCTTCGGGCTGTAGAACACCGGCTCCTGCGCGCGCGACCAGCGCACGTACTCGGGCGGGTCCTGCTGGTAGCCGTCCTCGAAGGGATCGAACGCCGCCGCCTGGTGGCTGACCGGGCAACCGTTGGGCGCGCGCAGGGCGCTGTGGTCGATCGGGCAGCTTCCACTGCTGGCGGGTGCGTTCGTCTGCGGCATGGTTCAGTCCAGCGAGATTAGTCCAACGTGATCTTCAGATCGTGAATCAGCTTGGTCCAGCGCGTGCTCTCGGCACGCAGCAGGTCGCTGTATTGCGTGGGGGAATTGCCTACCGGCTCCACGCCGAAATCCACCAGCTTCTTGTTGATGGCGGGGTCCTTGATCGACGCCACCACTTGCTTGTTCAGCGTGGCGATGACATCGGGCGGCGTGCCGGCCGGCACGACCATCCCGACCAGCGCGGCGGCCTCGACATTCTTGTAGCCAAGTTCCGCGAACGTCGGCACGTCAGGCAGTTGCGCCAGACGGGTGGGATTCGCCACGGCCAGCGGGCGTACCTTGCCACCCTTGATGAAGCCCGCGCCGGCGGCGTAGTCGACCATCATCGCGGGAATCTGGCCCGCGGCCACGTCGGAGAGAGCGGGGCCCGCGCCGCGATAGGGCGCGTGTGTCATCGTCAGGTGCGCTTCCACCTTGAGCAGTTCCATCGCCAGATGGTGAGGGCTGCCCGCGCCGGCGGAACCATAGTTGATGCCACCGGGCGCGGCCTTGACCTGTGCGATGAATTCCTGCGCTGTCTTCGCGGTGCTACCCGGTCCCACCACCAGGATCATCGGGAAGCGGCCAATCAGTGTCACCGGCGCGAGGTCGCGGGTAGGGTTATAGGACAGCGTCTTGTACAGCACGGGGTTGAATACCAGCGTGCCGTTGTCGGCGGAGAGCACCGTGTAGCCGTCAGCGGGCGAACGTGCGGTTTCCGATGCGCCGATCGCCGTGTTGCCGCCGGGCTTGTTGTCCACCACCACCGGCTGGCCGATCTTTGCCGACAACCCCTGTCCGATCGTGCGTGCCAGGAAATCCGAACCACCACCGGCTGCATACGGCACGATCCAGCGGATCGGCTTGGTCGGATAGCTATCGGTGGCATGTGCCGCGCTGGCGGCAAATGCCATGGACGTCACAGACACAATGGATGCAGCGAACAGCGCTGCAGGCTGAGAGGGGCGCATCAGGTTGTCTCCTTGGTATTTGGCCGGATGGTATTTGGCCTGTTTTGCGTAAATCATATACGCATTGCGTAATCATTGAATGAGGGTTAACCGCAGACGCCATGCCAAGGACACCCGCCATGCCAGCCATACCTGCCGAATCCACCCCCGCGCCGCGCCCGCGAGCGCGGCGCCAGCGCGTGCAGGCTGCCGAAACCGGCATGGCCGTGCTCAAGGGGCTCGCCCGCCTGGGTGGCCGCGCCAGCCTGACGGCCATCGCCGCGCAACTCGACGAAAGTCCGGCCAAAGTGCACCGATATCTGGTGAGCCTGATGGAGGAAGGGTTTGTGGCGCAGGAGGCAGGCACGCAGCAGTACCACCTCGGGATCGAGGCGCTGCAGATCGGGCTGGCCGCGATGCGGCAGGCCGATCCGCTGCGGCTGTCGGAAGCCGCCCTGATCCGCCTGCGCGAGCGGCTGGAAGTGACCTGCTTTGTCGCGGTGATGGGAACCCGCGGGGCGACCATCGTACGCATCGAGGAACCGGGTTTGCCGGTCACGGTGAACGCGCGCGTCGGCTCGGTAATGCCGTTGCTGTCTTCGGCCACCGGACGCGTGTTTCTGGGGCTGCTCGATGAATCCAGCGTGGAGGCACTGGCGCAGGAGGAACTGCAGATGCTGCCGCCTGACCGCAGGGCGCTGCTCGATGCTGTCGATCCGCTCGGCAAGTTGCGCGAGCCAGTTCGCGCGCAAGACTGCGCATCGGTGCGTGATACGAATCTGAAGGGCATCAGCGCCGTGGCGGCGCCGGTGCGTGACTACACGGGCCGTGTATGCGCGGTGCTGACGGCGTTGGGCGCGACCGGTGGGTTCGATCCTTCGATCGACGGACCAGTCGGCCGCGCCGTGCGCGAGGAAGCCGCGGCGATCAGCGCGTTGCTGGGCTACGCCGCGTAATGTGCCACGTGATACGCCTTATCCGGTATTAGTCCGGATCATTCAGGGCGCTTCGGGATATTGACCGCGCGTTGCACGGCCGGGCGGGCCACGAACGCATCGAGCACGCGCGTGACGTCGGGGAAGTCCTGAATGCCGACCAGATCGCCGGCTTCATAGAAGCCCAGCAGGTTGCGGATCCACGGAAAGGTGACCATGTCGGCGATCGTGTAGTCGTCGCCCATGATCCATTGGCGCCCCTTCAGGCGTTCATTCAGCACATTCAACAAGCGGCGCGACTCGCTGACATAGCGGTCACGCGGACGCTTGTCCTCGAAGTCCTTGCCGGCGAACCGGTTGAAGAAGCCAACCTGTCCGAACATCGGGCCGATGCCGCCCATCTGGAACATGACCCACTGGATCGTCTCGTAGCGCAGAGCCGGATCGGCGGACATGAACTTGCCGGTCTTCTCGGCCAGGTAGAGCAGGATCGCGCCTGATTCCCACAGTGCCAGCGGCTTGCCGCCGGGGCCATTCGGGTCGAGGATGGCCGGGATCTTGTTGTTCGGATTCAGCGACAGGAATTCCGGCGTCATCTGGTCATTCTTGTCGAAGCGGACCAGATGCGGTTCGTAGGGGAGGCCGGTTTCCTCGAGCATCAGCGATACCTTGATGCCGTTGGGGGTATTCAGCGAGTACAACTGCAGGCGATCCGAATGTTGCGCCGGCCATCGCTTGGTAATGGGGAAGGCGGACAGGTCTGCCATGAGATCCTCGTAACGTTGAAGGCTAGACGAGGATGGTAAACGCTTCGGCGGAAGGTTGCCGGAGCCCCCGGTCACCCGGGGGCTTCGGTATGCCGTGCTATTCGGCCGATGCCGGGGCCAGAGGCCGCGTCGCCGGTGAATCGTCCGTTTCGATCTCCGGCAGGGCCGGGAATTTCATTTCGGCATACGGCACGAAGTGCGTCTTGCGCACGAGCCGGTAGCCGAGCCAGATCAGCAGGAAGATCGGAATGCCCACATAGGTAGCCGTCACGGCCACCCAGTCGATCTTGCCTTCGCTGAAGGCCTGGTAGTTCTGGCCGAGCGTGACGATCATGCACAGCGCGAACGCGAAGATCGGCCCATACGGAAAGAATGGCGAGCGATAGGGCAGGCGGTTCAGGTCGAGGCCCTGCGCCATAAAGCCCCGGCGAAACCGGTAGTGGCTCACCGCGATGCCCAGCCACGCAATGAAGCCGGTCATGCCCGACAGGTTCAGCAGCCACAGGTAGACCGACTTGCTTTCGAACAGCGACGTCAGGAAGCACAGGCCACCGACGGCCGTGGTGGCCAGCAGCGCGACCAGGGGCACGCCATTGCGGGTGAGTTGCGCGAAGATACGCGGCGCGCGGCCCTCGGTGGCCAGGTTGTAGAGCATCCGCGTGGACGCGTACATGCCAGAGTTGCCGGCCGAGAGCACGGCAGTCAGGATCACGGCGTTCATCACGCCCGCGGCAAACGCAAGACCCGCATGGCGGAACACCAGCGTGAACGGGCTTACGCCCACGGTTTCCACGTCGGTCTTGAGCAGGCTGGGGTCGGTGTATGGAATCAGGATGCCGATGATCAGGATCGCCAGCACGTAGAACAGCAGGATGCGCCAGAACACCTGACGCACCGCGCGCGGGATGTTCTTGGCCGGCTCGTCGGATTCCCCGGCGGCCACGCCGATCAGTTCGGTGCCCTGGAACGAGAAGCCCGCGATCATCGCCACCCCGATCATGGCGGGCAGGCCGCCGACGAACGGCGCATCGCCGATGCTGAGGTTGGCCAGTCCGCCTGCCTGGGAGAAATCGCCGCGCATGATGCCGAAGATCATCAAGGTGCCGATGACGATGAAGGCGATCACCGTGAGGACCTTGATCAGCGCGCACCAGTATTCCGCTTCGCCGAAACCACGCACGGAGATCGCGTTGAGCGCGAACATGAGGCCAAGGAACAGGGCGCTCCAGAGCACGCCTGGCGTGTCGGGGAACCAGTACTGCATGACTAGCTGCGCCGCGGCCAGCTCCACGGCGATCGTGACGGCCCAGTTGTACCAGTAGTTCCAGCCAAGCGCGAAACCGAAGCCCTCGTCGACGTACAGCGCGCCATAGGTGGCAAAGGACCCGGACACGGGCATGTACGCGGCCAGTTCGCCCAGGCTGGTCATCAGGAAGTAGACCATCGCGCCGATCAGGATGTAGGCGGCCAGCGCGCCGCCGGGGCCGGCCTGGGCGATGGTGGCGCCCGAGGCGACGAAGAGTCCGGTGCCAATCGACCCGCCGATGGCGATCATGGTCAGATGGCGCGCGCGCAGTTCGCGGCGCAGGCCGGGAACGGGGACGGCTGGTGTTGTATTGGTATTGGACATAGGCTGCCGGCCATGGAGGTGGGCGGCATCATAAGACAAAAACGCCGGACGGGAAAAGAACAAGGCCACCCGAGGGTGGCCTTGTGACTGCAAAGGCGTGCTTTAGGCGATTCAGCCCTTCAGCCCTTTAGCACCTGCCCGATGGCGTTGGCGACGACGCCCACGTTGCGCTCGTTCAGACCGGCCACGCACATGCGGCCCGAGCGCAGCACGTACACGCCGTGCTCGTTCTTCAGGCGGTCGACCTGATCGGCCGACAGACCGGTGTACGTGAACATGCCGCGCTGGGTGATGTAGCGCGAGAGCTTTTCGCCGCTCACATGCTCACGCAGATGGTCGTGGATGGCCTGGCGCATGCGGGTGATGCGCTGGCACATCGCGGCCAGTTCCTGCTCCCAGTTCGCGCGCAGCGCCGGCGTGGTCAGCACACGGGCCACCACGCGAGCGCCGTGGGTCGGCGGGTTGCTGTAGTTGGCGCGCACGGCGCCGGTAAGCTGGCCCAGCACACGGCTGGCTTCGTCGGCGCTTTGGCAGACCACCGAAAGGCCACCGCAACGCTCGCCGTACAGCGAGAAGTTCTTCGAGAACGAATTGGCCACCAGGCAGGGCACATTCTGGCGGGCCAGTTCGCGCACGGCGAAGGCGTCATCGTCCAGGCCCGAGCCGAAACCCTGGTAGGCCATGTCGACGAACGGCAGCAGCTTGCGCGCCTTAAGCACGCCGATCACCTGGCGCCACTGGTCCTGGTTCAGGTCGACGCCGGTCGGGTTGTGGCAGCACGCGTGCAGCAGCACGATGTCGCCTTGCGGGATCGCTTCGATCGCGGCAAGCATCGCGTCGAACTTCAGGCCGCCGGTGGCCGGATCGTAGTACGGGTAGGTGTTGACCTTGAAGCCGGCACGCTCGAAGACCACGCGGTGATTCTCCCAGCTCGGATCGCTGATCCACATCTCCGCCTTCGGGAAGTAGCGCTTCAGGAAATCGGCGCCGACGCGCAGCGCGCCCGAGCCGCCCAGCGTCTGCAGCGTGGCGACGCGGCCTTCGGCGCGGGCGGCGCAATCCTCGCCGAACACCAGCGCCTGCACGGCCTGACGATACGCGGCCATGCCGGACATCGGCAGGTACGGGCGCGGACCCATGTCAGACAGCAGCGCGGCTTCGGCTTCCGCCACGGCCTTCATCACCGGCAGGCGGCCTTCGTCGTCGAAGTAGATGCCGATGCTCAGATTGACCTTGTTGGTACGCGGGTCCTGCTGGAAGTCCTCGTTGAGCGAGAGGATCGGGTCACCCGGAAAGGCTTCTATATGTTCGAACATGGGATGCGTCTGGCTGTTTGGTTCAGGAGGGCGGCGGCCCGGAGGCCGCACCGGCAATTACTGGATCTGGGCGCTGGCGGCGGGCATGGCCGAACCGGCCTTTTTCTGCCGGAGGCGATAGCTTACGCCAAGTACGCCCAGCCATACCGGAATCAGGTAGACCGAGATGCGCAGGCCAGGCGTCAGGAACATCACCACGAGGATGCCTGCCAGGAAGGCCAGCGTCACGTAGTTGGTCAGCGGGTAGCCCAGGCTCTGGAAGCGCGTGGTCTTGCCGGCGGCCGCCTTGGCGCGACGGAACATCAGGTGGATGATGCTGATCATCGCCCAGTTGATGATCAGGGCCGAGACCACCAGGCCCATCAGCAGTTCGAAGGCCTCGCCGGGCATGAAGTAGTTGATCACCACGCAGATGCCGGTGGCGATGGCCGAGACGGCCAGCGCGGTCAGCGGAATGCCGCGGCGGTTCACGCGCATCAGCGAGCGCGGGGCGTTACCTTGCTGCGCCAGGCCCAGCAGCATGCGGCTGTTGCAATAGACGCCGCTGTTGTAGACCGACAGGGCGGCGGTCAGCACCACGATATTGAGCACGGTGGCTACCACGTTGCTGTTCATCGCGTGGAAGATCAGCACGAACGGGCTGCCGCCGGTCACGACCTTTTCCCACGGATACAGCGACAGCAGCACGGCCAGCGCGCCGACGTAGAAGATCAGGATGCGGTAGATGACCTGATTGGTCGCCTTCGGGATGCTCTTCTCGGGGCTGTCCGCTTCCGCAGCGGTGATGCCTACTAGTTCGAGGCCGCCAAACGAGAACATGATCACAGCCATGGCCATCACCAGGCCGCTGAAGCCGTTCGGGAAGAAGCCGCCGTGTTGCCACAGGTTGGCGATGCTGGCGTCGGGGCCCGCGGTGCCGGTGGCCAGCAGGTAGCCGCCGAAACCGATCATGCCGACGATGGCCGCCACCTTGATGATCGAGAACCAGAATTCCATCTCGCCGAACGACTTCACGCTGGCAAGGTTGATCGCGTTGATGATCAGGAAGAAGGCCAGCGCGGAAATCCATGTCGGAATGCCGGGCCACCAGTACTGGACGTAGATGCCGACGGCCGATAGCTCGGCCATGCTGACGAGGATGTAGAGCACCCAGTAGTTCCAGCCGGACATGAAGCCGGCGAAGTGTCCGCAGTACTTGTTGGCGAAGTAGCTGAACGAGCCGGCGACGGGCTCGTCCACGACCATTTCGCCGAGCTGGCGCATGATGAAGAAGGCGACCACGCCGGCCAGCGCGTAGCCCAGCAACACCGAGGGGCCCGCCAGCTTGATGGTCTGGGCGATGCCCAGGAACAAGCCGGTGCCGATGGCGCCGCCCAGCGCGATGAGCTGGATGTGACGATTCTTCAGGCCACGCTGGAGCGTGCCTTGATTGTCGGGAGCGTGCATGAGTTGTTTCCTCTACCCATTCTTGTGGAATGTCGGGCGCGTCTCTCTTGAGGCGGACGCTTGTCAATAAAGCGCGCCGGCGTGGGTGACGCCGGGCGCAGGGTGCGCGCCGCCATCCGGGGGGGATGCCGGCGCAAATCTGTTTCAAGCGGGGAGGCGGGGGCGAAAGCCCCCGGAAGATCAGACCTTCAGCGTGCCGCGTTCGATCTGGTCGCGTTCGAGCGATTCGAAGAGCGCCTTGAAGTTGCCTTCGCCGAAGCCATCGTCGCCGGAGCGCTGGATGTATTCGAAGAACACAGGGCCGAGCACGGTCTTCGAGAAGATCTGCAGCAGCAGGCGCGGCTTGCCGCCTTCTGTCGTGCCGTCCAGCAGGATGCCGCGGGCCTTGAGCTGGTCCACCGGCTGGCCATGGCCTGGCAGACGGGTGTCCAGGGCCTGGTAGTAATAGTCGTTCGGTGCCGTCATCAGTTCGACGCCGGCCATCTGCAGGCTGTCGATGACTTCGACCAGGTTGTCGACAGAGAAGGCGATGTGCTGGATGCCTTCGCCATTGAACGCCATCAGGAATTCCTCGATTTGGCCGGCGCCCTTCGACGATTCTTCATTCAGCGGGATGCGGATCTTGCCGTCCGGCGCGGTCATCGCCTTCGAGGTCAGGCCCGTGTATTCGCCCTGGATGTCGAAGTAACGGATTTCGCGGAAGTTGAACAGGCGTTCGTAGAAGCTCGCCCAGTACGCCATGCGGCCACGGTAGACGTTGTGCGTCAGGTGGTCGATCAGCTTCAGGCCGTGGCCCTTCGGGTGGCGGTCCACGCCCTCGATGAATTCGAAGTCGATGTCATAGATCGACTTGCCGTCTTCGAAACGGTCGATCAGGTAGAGCGGCGCGCCGCCGATGCCCTTGATCGCGGGCAGGCGCAGTTCCATCGGGCCGGTAGCGATTTCCACCGGCTGGGCGCCCAGCATCAGCGCGCGGTTGTAGGCCTGGTGGGAATCCTTGACGCGGAATGCCATGCCACAGGCGCTCGGGCCGTGCTCGGCGGCGAAATAGGCGGCGGGGCTATGCGGCTCGTTGTTGACGATGAAATTGATGTCGCCCTGGCGGTACAGCACGACATCCTTCGAACGGTGACGGGCCACCAGGGTGAAGCCCATTTTCTCGAACAGCGGTTCCAGGACGTTGGGCGTGGGCGAGGCGAATTCAACGAACTCGAAGCCCATCAGCTTCATCGGGTTTTCAAAGAGGTCGGCCATGGTCAGTGCTCGGGGGCGGATGCGGGGGTGGAAATAATATTGCGGCGGGGAAACGGATTGGGGGCACCCGGAGGCGCTTCCCACGCTGCTCGACATGCGAAAAGTTTATATGCCGGCCAGCTAAATAGGATTTCCTTAGAGGCGCAGGAAAACCCTCGGATATGAGATAAGATTTCGTCAAACGGCTAGTTTGGGAAACGAAAATGCAACATCCGGAACTTGATCGCACGGATCGCCGCTTGCTGGGCGTGCTGCAGGAAAACGGCCGCGCGTCCAATCTGGAACTGGCTGAGGCCATCAGCCTGTCCCCCGCGCAGACTTTGCGGCGTCACCGCCGCCTGGAGGAGGGCGGCATCATCAAACGTTACGAGGCGCGGCTGGATAGTTCGGCACTTGGCTTCGGCGTCACGGCGTTCATCCATGTGACGATGGAGCGCGGCCATATCCGCGATCTGTCCAAGTTCAAGGGACTGGTGGCCGAACTGGCGCAAATCCAGGAGTGCTTCTCCGTCACCGGAGATATCGACTACGTGCTGAAGGTGGTGGCCAAGGACCTGAAGTCCTTGTCTGACTTCCTGCTCGACACCCTGATGCGCATCCCGGGTGTGAGCGGGGTGAAGTCGAGCGTGTGCCTTGACGAGATCAAGTGCACGAGTGCAATGCCGCTGGAGATCTAGACAGGTTCCGGTCCCCAGTCTTCGGCGGCGGACGTATCTGCGTCCTGCTGCCTTACGGGAGGATGCGCCGCATCGCCGCGGCGATGTCCTTGGCACTTTCCGGCCTTACCAGCCGCGCCACTTCCTTGCCATCCCGAAGGAAAACCAGGGTCGGCCAGAGCTTGACGCGGAACGAGCGACCCAGCGGCCGACCGCTCCCATCCTCGACCTTCACGTGATGGATGGCCGGGTAGCCGCCGAACGCTTCCTCGATCAACGGCTGGGCGCGCATGCAGTAGCCGCACCACGGGGCGCCGAACTCCAGCAGCGTGGCACCCGGCAGGGCATCGATCTCGTCGCGGGTCGGTTCGGTGGCGGCAAAGCTCCTGGTCATGCTCATCGCGGTCTGGCTCCTCGTGTGCGTGCAGATGTGCTCCCGGATGCGCACCCCGATGGGCGCAACCGGCGTGACCACCATTTTGCCAGCACAGGGGCGTCGGTGTGCGGCATCGTTTTCGTGGCTGTTCAAGCATGTCAACGGCTTTGACGGGCTCGTCGGGGTGCTGGTCTGATCTGCATCAAGCGGCCCCGGATTGCGCTCACTAATATTGATGCAATTTAAATGCATCTTTACGGATGCCATACCCAGCCGAAAGGAATTCCATGTCTCAGTCCACTGCCAACCCGCGCCTCGACCTCCGCACGATCCCGCCGCGTGACCGCCATCCGCTGATTTTCTCGACGTTTACCGGGCTTGAGGTCGGCCAGGCGCTGGAGCTAGTCAATGACCATGATCCGCGTCCGCTTCAGATGCAATTCCAGATCGAGCGTCCTGGCCAGTTCGCCTGGGACTATCTGGAACAAGGCCCCGCCACCTGGCGCGTGGCCATCAAGAAGGTTGCATCGGCCGCCAAGGCTGGTCAGTGCTGCGGCGGCTGCGGCGGCGCCTGATCACGACGGCCAAACCGTTCCCGCTCCCCATGTCAGGCGCCCGACCCGGCGCCTGTTTTCCTTTGTTCCGCCGAGTTCATGATGTCTACGTCCGATCGCTCCAGACTCCCTTTGGTCTACGCCTGCTCAGGGTGTTCCAGTGTCGCCCAACTGGCCAATGCCTTTGCCGTCCGGCTGGATCGCAGTGGCCAAGCCGAGATGTCCTGTATCAGTGGGGTGGGTGGCCGCGTGCCCGCGCTGACGCGGATCGCGCAGTCGGGGCGTCCGATTCTGGCGATCGATGGCTGTCAGCTTGCGTGCGTGAAGGCTTGTCTTGAGGGTGTCGGGGTGGTTGCCTCGCGTCACCTGGTGCTGAACCGCATGGGGGCGACCAAGCGCCAGCACGGAGAATGTACCGAGGCCGAAGAGGCGGCAACCTGGCAGAGCATCAAGCTCGCGCTCTCGGAGATCTTGCCGGTCCCCGAGAGCGTAGCGGGCAATTAGAAGCTGTTTCAGATTGAAGCGAAACGGTTCTGGCAAGGTCCCGCAACGACGCCAGAATCGTCTTGAAACGGCTTCCTAGGGCCGAGCGGCCTGGGCGAGCATGGTGGCAATCTGCTCGTCCTTTTCTTCCCAGACCTGCCCCAGCCAGCGGTGAAATTCGCCGCGGAAGGTTGCATCGCTGTTGTAGTCACCGGTGCAGAATTCCGGCGGGATCGGCAGTTCCCGGACATGCACCATCACCCTGCCAGCCTGGCCGCTGGCGAGTTGCCAGAAAGTGGGTGTGCCATCCGGATAGGCAATGCTGACATCCAGCATCGCGTGGAACTGTTCTCCCATCGCGTTGAGCGCCATGGCGAGCGAGCCAGCCTTGGGTTTGAGCAGATGGCGATACGGGGACGATTGCCCCCGATGCTTGACCGGGGTGTAGCGTGTGCCTTCCGCAAAGGTCATCACGCTGGTCGGAATCCGGGCGAACTTGGCGCACGCGCGTCGCGCGGTCTCGCGGTCCTGGTTGCGCAGTTCAGGATTCTTGCGCAGCGCGGCTTTCGAATGCCGCCGCATGAACGGGAAATCCAGCGCCCACCAGGCCAGGCCAATAACCGGCACGTAGATGAGCTGCTGCTTCAGGAAGAACTTCAGCAGCGGAATCCGCCGGTTCAATACGCGCTGAAGCACGAAGATGTCGACCCAGGAACGGTGGTTGCAGTTAACCAGATACCAACTGTCCGGGCGCAACGAACCGAGACCTTCCACGGCCCAGGGCTCACGCTGGAGCAGGCCGATCCATACGCTGTTGCAGGTAACCCAGCTTGTCGCGATGCGGTTGAGAATGGGGTCGATCAGCCGTCGCACACCGGCGAACGGCAACAGCAATTTGATCACGGCGAGCACGAACAGCGGCGTGCACCAGAAAATCGTATTCAGGGCGAGCAAGGTCAGACTGAGCGTACCCAGGAGGAAAGCAAGCAAGCGTTTCAACAGCAACTCCGGTGAGTCTCTGCACCTGTTTAGGGCGGAGGGGGCGTTTAGAGACAGGTAGAGACACCATCAAAATGATCCCGGCGTCGTTGCGCGGCCTTGACCGGTCCTGGCGGACTGTCTTTGGCCGCACCCCGAACCGGGGCCGCTCTGCTTCATTCTGCTAGCGTCTCTGCGTCAGGAGTGGGAGGGTAGCGCGGCTCCCCGCGTGAAGCCATGCGCTAAATCATGGTTTCACGACCGCATACGGGTCGCCATGCCTTCGGACATCCATGGATGAGATCCGGGCCCGACAATCAGAGCATCCACGTTAGCCATGGGCCCCAGCAGGCTCCGTCCTGCCGCTGTACCAGCCACCATGATAGCGGCCCCGAGGCCGTTGACGTCACTTGTTTTGCGCGCGACCAGCGTGACCCCGTGCGGCCCCCGGGTTGGCAGGCCCGTTCGAGGATCAAGGATGTGGTGATAGCGCTGGCCATCACGGGCAAAGCAGCGTTCATAGTCACCCGACGACGCTACGACGCCATCGGTGATCGCCAATACTCCCAGCAATCGCTCCGGCGCAAGCGGGTCGCGCAGGCCGATACGCCAGTCGCGGCCCTGAAGCCTGCCGCTGACCAGCACGTCGCCGCCGCCATTGAGCATCGCATTCGAGATGCCTCGCTGCCGCAGCACGTCCATGCCGGCCTGCAGGATCGGGAGCTTGGCAATGCCGCCCAGATCCAGCTTCATGCCGGGACGCCGCAGATAGGCGCTACCGCGCGTTGAGTCCAGAACGACGTCACGGTAGTTCACTAGTGGCCGCTCTTGCGTCAGTTCGGCTTGCCCGGGCACTTGCTCATGGCCTGGATCGAAGTTCCAGCCTTCAAACGCGCCGATCGTAATGTCGAAGGCGCCATGGCTGCGCGCGGAGACCTCGCTAGCCAACCTGAGCGCCGACATTAACTCGGGCGCGATGGGTACCGGGTGCTTGCCGGCAGCACGTGCCAGGGCACTGACCTGACTGTCCGGACGATAGCGGCTCATGATCCGTTCGAGCCTGCCCATCTCGGCGAACGCCGCGTCGATGGCCTGCGCGGCCGCATCCGCTGGCACGCCGTCGGTCACGATGTCCACCCGCGTGCCGAGCAGCCGGCGTGAGGCGTGCTGAACCGATGCATCGGCCAGTGCCGGCAGGACGAACATACCGATGGCAAGCAGCGGTGCCGCCGTCAGGCAGCGCCGCCGGGCAAGGCCGGAAGGAGAGAGCGCGTGCATGGCATCAGCGGGATTGTGCCGTCATGTAGTCCACCGCTGCCTTGACGGCGTCATCCGGCAGTGTTGTCGAGCCACCGCGCGCGGGCATCGATCCCTTGCTGCCGGTGAAGCCTTCCAGTGCGTGCTTGTAAAGCGTGTCGTTGCCCTGGGCAATGCGCGGCCCCCAGTCGGCCTTGTCGCCTGGCTTGGGTGCGCCGGCCACGCCTGCCGCGTGGCACATCGAGCAAACCGAGCCATACGTGCGCTTGCCCAGCGCGTTCTCGGGTTCACTGGTGGTGGCCGCAATAGCGGCAGGTGCGGCAGGTGCGGCGGGCGCAGCGGCCGGCGCTGGTGCCGCGGTGGCCTCGGTCGGCGCAGGTGCGGCGCTTTCCTTTTGTCCGCAGGCCGCCAGAGCAGCGCCGCAAATCAGTGTCAGCAACAGGGTCTTGATACGCATCGTTTTCTCCTTTTAGCGGGGCATCAAAGCTTCGTGAATCAACACGCTCCGCATTGTGGATGTTTTGCTCCTGCAAACATGCATTACAAATGCCTATTTTGTGATGCACATGACTTATGTCAAGCGCCTACCCCAATCGCAAGCGGAAGATCGCTCTGCCAAGAGAAGCTGAAGAACCGCAGAGGGGTCGAGATGTTGAAGAGAGACCGAGAAGGAAAAGACGGCTGGCGCGCTCGCGTCCGGCCATGTGCAATTCGATTCAAGGACCGATGATGACCAAGCAAGATTCGCCAACGACATCGCAGGACAATGCGCCCAGCGTGCTGGGGCGACGTCGCTTCATGAACACGGCGGCACTGGCCGGGCTGGCGACGGTGGTGGCCTGCACGGACAAGGGAACGCCAGCCGCGGGAGCCGCTGCACCGGCTCCGGGCGCTGCGGCGCCGGCTGCGGCCGGACACGAAATCGCGGGCCTGCACCCGAAGCCAGGTGAACTGGATACGTACTACGGTCTTTGGAGCGGCGGCCATACCGGCGATATGCGCGTGTTCGGCATGCCATCAGGCCGCGAGATTCATCGTATCCCGTGCTTCGTGCCGGATGCGCTGGTGGGCTGGGGCATTACCAATGAGTCCAGGAAGGTAATGGGCACCAAGCCGGACGGGACGCTGAAGTACACGGTGGGCGATACCCACCACGTCCACGCTTCCTACAAGGACGGCAACTACGACGGCCGCTACGCGTGGATCAACGACAAGATCAATGCGCGTCTGGCTCGCGTGCGGCTGGACTACTTCATCTGCGACAAGATCACGGAACTGCCGAACGTCCAGGGCTTCCACGGCATCTTTCCGGACAAGCGAGACCCGGTCGACCCAAAGATCAACTACACGACACGCGTGTTCTGCGGCGGCGAATTCTCGATCCCGCTGCCCAATGTGCCGACGGAAGACGGCAGCAAGTACCACTCGCTTTTCACCTGTGTCGATGCCGAGACCATGGAGGTGCGTTGGCAGGTGCTGATCGACGGCAACTGCGATCTGGTCGCGACGTCGTATGACGGCAAGCTGGCCGCCACCAACCAGTACAACACCGAGATGGGCGTGCACTACGAGGACATGATGTCCGCCGAGCGCGATGCGTGCCTGTTCTTCAACGTCGCCCGCATCGAGGAGGCCGTCAAGGCCGGCAAGTTCAAGACCATCGGTGATTCCAAGGTTCCGGTCGTGGATGGCACCCGCGCCAGCAACCAGGAGGCGACGAAGGCGCTGACCGCCTACGTGTCGGTGCCGAAGAACCCGCACGGCGTGAATGCAAGCCCGGATCAGAAGTACTTCATCTGCTCCGGCAAGCTCTCGCCTACCGCCACTGTGATCGACGTTTCGCGCGTGCTGGAGTGGTTCGACGGCAAGCTTGCCAAGATCGACGACGCCATCGTGGCCGAGGTCGAACTGGGCCTGGGGCCGCTCCACACGGCATTCGACGGACGCGGCAATGCCTTCACCACGCTGTTCCTCGACAGCCAGATCGTGAAGTGGAACGTCGACGCGGCCATCAAGTTCCACAATGGCGACAAGAACGCCAAGTATGTGGTGGACCGGCTCGATGTTCAGTATCAACCGGGCCACCTGAATGCGTCGCAATCGGAGACGGTTGCCGCCGACGGCAAGTTCCTGGCGGTTGGCTGCAAGTTTTCCAAGGATCGCTTCCTGCCGGTTGGACCGTTGCACCCTGAGAACGAGCAGTTCATCGACATCTCCGGCGAGAAGATGGTGCTGCTGCAGGATCATCCGGTTCGTCCGGAGCCGCACGATTTCATCATCTTCAAGCGCGAGCTGCTGCACCCGAAGCAGGTCTACGCGCTGGACGATTTCCCGCTGGCCATCAAGGATCCGAAAGAGTCTGGCGTGTTCCGCAATGGCAAGAAGGTGACGGTGAAGATCACGTCTCAGGCGCCGGCGTTCAGTCTGCGCGAGTTCAAGCTCAAGAAGGGCGACGAGGTGACGCTGATCCTTACCAATCTCGACAAGATCGAGGATCTGACGCACGGCTTCGCCATACCGAAGTACAACGTCAATTTCATCGTCAATCCGCAGGAAACCGCGTCGGTAACGTTCGTTGCCGACAAGCCAGGCGTGTTCTGGTGCTACTGCACGCATTTCTGCCATGCACTGCATCTCGAAATGCGCAGTCGCATGATTGTTGAAGCCTGACTCTGACAGGAGGCGCGCGTGTGCCGGATTTCGGCACACGCGACGATGAAGCACGATGCAGTCCGGTAATCAGGAGTTCGCGGCCAAGTTGGCCGCATTTTTTCTGCTGCTGTTCCTGTGCATGCAGACCGCGTTGGCGGATCACGCCGCCTATGAGGCCGCGTTGCCGCCTAATCTGGGCGAAGCCAGGGATATGTGCGCCCTTGTGCCATGCGCCGACGTGTTTCCCGGCGCCGTGCGCTTTTCGGAGCGCAAGGGGCAGCCGCCGTATGTGGAAGCCTACGGTCCCGAGCACGATGGCAAGACGCCGTTGCTGGGCTATGTGATGCTGTCCACCGATATCACCGACATCCCGGCGTACTCGGGCAAGCCGGTGGTGACGCTGATCGGCATGGATACGCAGGGGCACTATGTCGGCATCAAGGTACTGAAGCACTCGGAGCCGATCCTGCTGCTGGGGATTCCGGAATCCGCGTTGCTGAATTTCAACAAGCAGTACATCGGGAAGTCGGTCAAGGACAAGATCGAAGTGGGGCAGTCGCGGCCCGACGAGGGCGTGCTTGGGGTCGATGCGATTTCCGGGGCGACCGTGACCGTGATCGCCCAGAACCAGGTGCTGACCACCGCCACGGCAGCCGTGGCGCGTGAGGTCGGCATCCTTGAGCAGACACGACGCGAACCGGCGCGGTACGCCGTGACCGGCAAGCCCATGAGCTGGGCCGATGCCGTCAAGCAAGGCGGCGTGCAGCGGTTGCTGATCCGGCCTGAACAGCTTGGACTGGAACGCGCTTCGGAGCCGTTTATCGAACTCTGGTTTGGCGATCTCAACCATCCTGACCTGGGCGCGAGCCTGCTCGGCCGGTTGGCATGGAACAACCTGCATTCGCAACTCAAGCCTGACGAGCACGCGATCTTCGTGATCCGGACGGCGGGCGCGGCGTCGTTCAAGGGATCTGGGTTCGTGCGCGGCGGCATCTACGATCGCATCCAGATCAAGCAGGGGGCCGACTCGTTCACATTCCGAGATTCGGACTACCTGAACCTGTATGGACTGGAGGCCCAAGGCGCGCCTGCCTATACCGAATCAGCAATCTTCATCATCCGTTCGCCGGCATTCTCTTCGGCGTATCCGTGGAAGCTGTCGTTCCTGGGCAACAGGGTCGATCGCGCGTCAGGCGTGCGCAGCTTCGTCACGTTCGATGCGCCGTACTGGATGCCCGACAAGCTGCTTCAGGATGGTCGTCCGCGCATCGAGGAACCGGAGGCGCCCTGGCGTCGCATCTGGCGCGCGCGTGCAATCGAGATCGCACTGTTCGTGGCCCTGCTGCTGGTGGTCGGGGTGGTGTATGTCATGCGTGAGCGGTTGACACGCCGTTCGACCCACAAGAACAAATGGCCGGTTAACCTCTTCAAGTACAGCGCGTGGGCCTTGAGCATCGGGTTTGTTGGCTTCGGCGCGATGGCGCAGCCCTCGATCACGCAGGTGCTGACGTGGTTCCACGCGTTGTTGTTCCAGTGGACCTGGTCGTTGTTCCTGACCGACCCGTTCATCTTCTGCTTCTGGATCTTCATCATCCTGACGGTGTTCCTGTTCGGACGGGGCCTGTTCTGCGGCTGGCTGTGCCCGTTCGGATCGTTGTCAGAGGCCATCCACAAGATTGGCGGCCGGATCGGCTTCAAACGCTGGCAGCGGCCGTTGCCGCGGGCCTGGCACGACCGGCTGAAGTGGTTGAAGTACGTCATCTTCTTCGGTTTGCTGACGGTGTCGGTGTTCTCCATGGGGCTGGCAGAGAAGCTCGCGGAGGTGGAGCCGTTCAAGACGACGTTCCTTGTGGGCATCAGCAACCGGGCCTGGCCGTACGGGCTGTTCGTCTGCGCGTTGCTCGGGCTGTCACTGTTCATCGAGCGGCCGTACTGCAAGTACATCTGCCCGCTCGGCGCGGCGCTGGCCATGCCGAGTACCTTCCGCTGGTTCGGCCTGCGTCGCAAGCAGGACTGCAATAGCTGCAAGGCATGCGCGGTTGGTTGCGGCTCGCAGGCGATCGACGCGGATGGCCGTATCGATCACCGTGAATGCCTGCATTGCCTGGATTGCATGGTGCTGTACACCGACGTCAAGGGCTGCCCGCCGCTGGCCAAGGAGCGCAAGCGGCGCGAGCGGGACGGCCTGGAGATCACGCCGATCGGCCTGGATGGCTATTACATTCCGATCCAGCCAGTGCCCATGAACCCGCGCGTTGCGCAAGGGCCGGACCCGCGCATGCAGACCGACCGCGTGTCCCCGCAGGGGCGCGATGGGGCTCGTGGTGCGTATTGGCTCCTGCTGGAACTGCGCGACCACCTCTGGCCATGGAGCAGCGACGGCTGGGCATCGGCCCGTGCCTTGCAGATTGCCGGGATCTCGCTTGCGCTGGCGGCCAGCGTGGCGTGGGTGCTGGCTGCCATGGGGCAGATGTCGTCGGGCGCCATCATCGCGTGGTGGTTCGGCTGGAGCGTCTACGAGGTGCTGATTCGCTTGTCTGGCAAACGGTACGTCAAGGATGGCCCGTGGTGGCGTTCCAACTACCGGCGCGCGACCTTGATGGACATGCTCAGCTACGTCGGATTCAAGAACCTGCTGATTGGCGCCGCGTTGTTCCTGATGCTGAAGGCGCTTGGGTTGCTCCAGATATGAAGTGGGTCCCGATTCTGATTCTTCTCGCGGGATGGCTGACGGGCGCGCAGGCCGCAACCGTGCGGGTCGCGCCCGGGCGGCCGCTTCAGGCGGCGATCGATGCGGCCCGGCCCGGCGACGTGCTGGAGATCGAGCGCGCCACGTACACGGGCAACTTCGTGGTCGGCAAGGCCCTGACGCTGCGCGGGGTGGATCGTCCGACGATCAGCGGCGGCCAGCACGGGGACACCTTGCGCGTCACCGCGCCGGACGTCGTCATCGAGGGATTGATCGTGCGCGATTCCGGAGACAGCCTGAAGGACCAGAACGCCGGCATCAATATCCTGCCGGGGGCGCACCGCGCCGTGGTGCGGCATTGCGACCTGACCTACAACCTGTTCGGCCTGTGGATCGAAAAGGCGGATGACGTGCGCGTCGAAGGCAATACCATCACCGGCAAGCGCGACTACAACTCCGCGCAGCGCGGCAATGGCGTACAGCTCTACAACACCAAAGGCGCCCGCATTATCGACAACAACATCAGCTTTGTGCGCGATGCGCTCTACGTCGATGTGTCGCACCACGCGATCTTCAAGGGAAACCGGCTGCACCATAGCCGCTACGGCACGCACTACATGAACTCCTACTACAACCTGTGGGAGGACAACGACAGCTATAACAATCGCGGCGGGCTGGCGTTGATGGAGGTGCGCGACCAGGTCGTGCGCAATAACCGGACCTGGGGCAATGCCGACCACGGCATCATGCTGCGCACGCTGCAGGACTCGCGCGTGGAGAACAACGTCGTTGCCGACAATGACCGTGGGTTCTTCATCTACGACGTCGAATACACGGAGTTGCGCGGCAATCTGGTCATCGGCAATCAGGTTGGCGTCCACCTTTCGGCTGGATCAACGCGCAACGTGGTGCAGGGCAACGACTTCATCGGCAACCGGGAACAGGTGCGCTATCTGGGCGCGCGCGATGAACCCTGGGGCGGGCGCAAACCGTCGGAACGCGACCAGGGCAATTTCTGGAGCGACTACCTCGGCTGGGACCGCGATGGCGATGGCATTGGCGATCTGCCCTATGAGGCCAGCGATGTCGTCGACCGCCTGATCTGGCGTCATCCGGGTGTCCAGTTGCTACTGGCCAGCCCTGCCGTGCAGGCACTGCGCTTCGTGAGCCGGCAGTTCCCCGTTCTGCGCGTGCCGACCGTCGTCGACGCCTATCCGCGGGCGCAGCCCGTCAACAAGAATTGGAGTACCTGGCGTGACAGAGCACACTCACGTTGAAGGGCAGGCCGCCATCGCGCTGCGTGGCGTTTGCAAGGACTATGGCGCTGTCCGGGCCGTCGACGACGTCGATCTGGAAATCGGTTACGGCGAACTGTTCGGGTTGATCGGCCACAACGGCGCGGGCAAGAGCACCTTGTTCAGGATGATGCTGGGCCTGATCGCTGCCAGCGAAGGCGATATTCGCGTCGCCGGGGCATCCGTGGGCGGGGCCGCGTTCAGGGCCGCGCGCCGCCAGATCGGCTATCTGCCGGAGAATCTGGTGCTCTACGACAACCTGAGCGGACTCGAGACGCTGCGTTTCTTCGGCCGGATGAAAGGGGCGCCATTGGCGGATTGCGAGCCGCTGCTCGCGCGCGTAGGGCTGGCTGGCGCGGCGGAGAAACCGGTGCGGGCCTATTCGAAGGGCATGCGACAGCGGCTCGGCTTCGCGCAGGCGCTGCTGGGGTCGCCGCGCGTTGTTTTTCTCGACGAGCCCACCAATGGGCTGGATCCGGCGGCCATTCACGACTTCTACGCCATGCTCCAGGCGCTGCGCGAGCAGGGCGTCACCATCGTGATCACTTCCCACATTCTGGCGGAGTTGCAGCAACGGATCGATCGCCTTGCGATCATGGGCAACGGCCGCATCCTGGCCGTGGGCAGCGTGGCCGAGTTGCGCCGGCAGCTGGATCTGCCGGTGACGCTGGCATTGCGCGTCGAGCGCGGCGCGCGTGCCGCGTTGTGGCAGCACTTTGCGCCACTGCGCGCGCAGGGCGTCGAACTCGAGAACGGGCGCGCCGAGCATGAGCTGATCCTGCGTTGCAGGCGGTCTCTCAAGATGCAGGTCCTGGCGGCGCTGCATCCCATGGGCGGGCGTCTGCTCGATCTGCAAATCCAGGAGCCGACGCTGGAAGACGTGTTCTTCGGATTGAAGGAGGCGGCGTGATGGCTATCGAGTGCAGACAGGTGGCCACCCTCGCGGCCAAGGAGTTGCGCGATCGCCTGCGTAATCGCTGGGTACTGGCGGTGGCCACGGTGTTCGCGGTGTTCTCGCTGGTGATCTGCTACTTCGGTGGCGCCGAGCAAGGGACGCTAGGGCCGCGCTCGCTGGAGTTCGTCATCACCAGCCTGGTCAGCCTGGTCATCTACCTGATCCCGATGATTGCGCTACTACTTGGGTTCGACGCCGTGGTGGGCGAGCGCGAGCGCGGCTCGCTGGACCTGTTGCTGGCCCTGCCGGTGACGCGGTTCGAAGTGTTGCTCGGCAAATACCTTGGGTTGGCGGTGGCGCTTACGCTTTCCACGCTGGCCGGATTCGCGCTGATGGTCGTATTGCTCTGGCAACAGTTTGGCTGGGTCGGGCTGTACCACGCATTTGGCTTCGTGGTCAGTTCGATATTGCTGGGGCTGGTGTTTCTCAGCCTGTCGCTGCTGATCTCGGTCGCCAGCCGAGACCGCACGCGCGCGTCCGGAGCCGCCATCGGCCTGTGGTTCGGCTTTGTACTGGTGTTCGACCTGCTGATGCTCGGCTTGCTGGTAGCCAGCGGTGGCAGCTTCGGCGGCGAGGCGCTGGCGTACGTGCTGCTCCTCAATCCGACCGATATTTTCCGCATTCTCAACGTGTTCTCGCTGGAGCAATTGCGCGGCCTGCAGGGTCTGGTCAGCATCGTTCCGCCCGCCTTGGGTAACCCCTGGGCCATGGGCGGCGCGATGCTGGGCTGGATCGCGGCCCCGCTGGCGCTGGCTGCCTGGAGATTTCGACTATGAACCACGATCGTCGCCGCCTTCTGGTGGTTGCCCTGGCCGGGTCGGCCGGCCTGCTCGCCATGGCTGCGTGCAGCAAGCAAACCGACACCACCATCGCCCCGGTGGAGATCGACGCCGCCACGTCCTGTGACCTCGATGGCATGCTGCTGGGCGACTACCCAGGTCCGAAGGCCCAGCTTTACTACACCGGAGATGCGCGGCCGCACTGGTGTTGCGACACGGTTGAGATGTTCAACACCTTGCTGCGGCCGGAGCAGGCAAGGCCCATTCGCGCCGTGTTCGTGCAGGATATGGCGAAGGCCGACTGGGAGCGCCCCCGCGGCAACTGGTTCGATGCCCGGACTGGCTTCTATGTCCAGGGCAGCAAGCGTCATGGCTCGATGGGCCCGACGCTTGCCAGTTTCCAGCAGGAGGCCGATGCCCGCACCTTCGTGGGGCAATATGGCGGCAAGATGCTGCGGTTCGCGGAAGTCACGCCCGAGATGGTTGACCTTAGCGGCGGGGCACTGCACGACAAGCGGATGTAGCCGTGCGCGTTCTCCGTCTTGCGCTATTGCTGACGTTGGTGCTGGGAGCCATGGGTTGGTACGTCTTCCACGCAAGGGTTCGTGCCAATCCGCAGGTACCCACGGATATCTGCTTTGTCGCTCCAGCCACGCCCTATGACCCAGCGTCCGGCATCGCACCTGACGCCCCGCGCGCCGTTCCAACCAACGCGCGGTGCCCTGTGTGCGGCGCCTTCCCTTCGCGGGTGCCAGAATGGGCCGCGCAGGTGATCTTTGCCGACGGCGATGCCTATTTCTTCGATTCGCCGCTGAGCCTTTTCATTTACCTGCGCAACCTGCCACGATATGCGCCCAGCCGAACCGCCAGCGAGATTGCCGCGAGCTATGTGCGTGCGACCGAGGGCGGTCAATGGATCGCCACCAACGAGGCGGTCTACGTGCGGGGCTCGTCGGTTCCGGGGCCGATGCGTCAGGGCAACTTGCCGGCGTTCGAGGACGTGATGGCAGCCCGGCACTTCATTTCACGCCACGGCGGCACCGTCTTGCGTTCGCCTGATATCACCGTGCAACTGTTGCAGGACCTGGCGCCGACCATGCATCGGGCCGACCATGCGTAGCGCGGTCGGTGCCCGGCGAACGCCAGGGTTCTTTGCGTAGGCCCGGTTGTGGCCGCGAAATTGACGGGCGGAGCGTGAACCGGGCACCTAAGATGAATAGCTATCCGACCTGGAGCGGTGCCGATGGGCCATCTCAAGATCGCGACGTTCAATATCAACGGCATCCACGCGCGGCTGCCGTCGCTGCTGGCATGGCTGGAGCGTGAGCAGCCCGACGTGGCCTGTCTGCAGGAACTCAAGGCCGTGGACGAATCATTTCCGGTGGCGGAACTCCACGCGGCGGGCTACGGCGCAGTCTGGCAGGGGCAGAAATCATGGAATGGCGTGGCGATCCTCGCAAAAGGGTCGGATCCGGTCGAAGTGCGGCGCGGTCTGCCAGGGGATGCTGCTGACACGCAGAGCCGCTATATCGAGGCCGCCGTTGCAGGCGTGCTGGTGGCGTGCCTCTACCTGCCGAACGGCAATCCCCAGCCAGGGCCGAAGTTCGAATACAAGCTGGCCTGGTTCGAACGTTTGATTCGACACGCAAGCACGCTCTACGCCAGCGGCCACCCGATGGTACTGGCCGGCGATTTCAACGTGGTGCCGACCGACGACGACATCTACAATCCGCGCTCCTGGCTCAAGGACGCACTGTTGCAGCCGGCGTCTCGCGAATGCTATCAACAGTTGCTGGAGCAGGGATGGACCGATGCGCTACGCACACGCTATCCCGACACCCGGATCTATACGTTCTGGGACTACTTTCGTCAGCACTGGCAGAAGGACTCGGGTTTGCGCATCGATCATCTGCTGCTGAGCCGAGGTCTGGCGCAGCACATGCGTGATGCGGGCGTCGACAAATGGGTGCGTGGCGAGCCGCACGCGAGCGATCATGCGCCGGCGTGGGTGGAAATAGAAATGGGGGCGGAAGCGAAAACGAAAACAACGCCCGCCGCGAGAGCAAGACGGCGGGCGCCGGGCGCGTGATGCGCCGAAAACGGTAATGCCAGGCCTAGGCGGCTACGGCTTCGTGTTCCTCGATGGCGCACATCGAGCCGCCAACGGCGCCAATCAGCATATTCGCTGCGGCGTCGATTCGATCATTCGAGCCGGACATCCGCGCGGTGATCAGTCCGTTCTGGATCGCGCCATAAAGCACCTTGGCCAGTAGCTGGGGCGGCACCGGGTACTGCTGGCCGCGTTCTGCCTCGGCGCGGCGCAGCATGTCGGCGATAAAGTTCTCGTTCGCCTGGAAATGCTCCTGCAGCAGCGCGCGAACCGCTTGCGGCAGGACCATCACCTCCGCGGCCAACATGCCGATCAGACAGATCTGCCCAAGGTCGATGCCATTGCTCAGCGGCAGCACATACTTCCGCGCCTGTTCGATCAATGGAAGCGAGGTGTCGATCGCCGCGAGGCGGGCCACCGACGTTTGGCGGTACTGACGTACCACTTCCAGCACCAGATCGTCCTTGGACGGGAAGTAGTAGTGAATGCTCGAGGTCTTCACGCCCACCAGCTCCGCGAGGTCGCGATAGCTGAAGCCGTTATAGCCACGCCGTCGCATCAGCACCGAAGCGTGTTCAAGCAGTTGTTCGCGTACGGACGACGTTTTCATGGCGACTGTCCCCAACTTTCGCTTTCGCAGGGGACCCTCCGATTTTCGCTATCTCAGATCGACAGCGACTTTGCAACGAGCGAGACAAGGGCGCCGCTGCCAAGGGCCAGCATCACCCATCCACCCAGAATCAGGGCACTGTCACGCAGACTCATGATGACACTCCAGATGTTGGTGTCGGCCACCGGCGCGGCACGTGTACCGCGTCGGTGGCCTGATCTGTATTAGGCGTTTGCGCCTTCGGTGTACGGGTCGAACTTGCCGGTGCGGGCACCGTCGTAGTACGGATCAACCTTGCGGGCCGGTTCGCTCGAGACACCGGTGCGATCCAGGCCGGCGACCATGCGGGCACCGTCGGTGTACGG